>JAFQKG010000076.1 GCA_017397025.1 Erysipelotrichaceae bacterium
ATCATTCAAAACCAGGATGAAATGATTTATGTGTATATGTACGATTGTCCTAATTATGTTCGAAAAGGATTCTTATTTTATAAAGATCATCGAGATGAAGTAGAAGCTTTAATTCCACAAAATTATGCGTATACATTCGGAAAAGGGGAAATTAAAAAAAGTGAGGGTTTTAAAGAACCAAAAGAAAATACACTGTATGACACAATTGAAAAGAAAGCTAGGCAGCTTCGTGAGCGTGGAATTGAGGAAGAAGATATTTCGATGGTTATCAGTGCAGATGTAGAGGCGGAAATCAGCAGATATACAAAACGATTTGACAGTGATAATATCAATCGAGATTCTTTGGCTAAAATTGTTAGTAAAGATGTCATCGATGCAGTAGATTCTCTCATTCGAAAAGCATCAGAACAGCTAAACCGTGTTTATTCATCATCGACCTTTTCTGGATTATGTCTTTATGTTTCTAGTTTAATTCAGCGAGGAGGCAGAACACAGCAGCTTTCTAGCGAGAAAATTATGGAAATCATTAATGAACATAAAGAAGAATACACATTGCGCCTTCAGTTCTCTGAATGGATTGAAATGCAGTACAATTCGATTGAAGTGCTGATTGATGATGTTGTTATGATGACGATGTTTTTGTGCCAAAGAGAAGCTAATGCAAAAAAAAGAAAAGCGGTGCTGTTGATTGCAATGCATGGACGTGTTGCAAGTTCGATTGCAAATGTCATCAATGCATTTGTTAAGACCAATAAAGCTTACTCTTATGACTTGCTTTTAGATAAGGATATGAATGAGGCATATGAAGAACTGAAACAAATCTGCCGCCAAATTGATCAAGGAGCAGGAATCCTTTTGATGTATGATATGGGTTCAATCAAAAAGATGATTGAGTCTATAACCCAAGAAACCGGAATCAAAATTAAGATGGTAGAATTACCTTCAACGTTAATTGCTTTGGATGCTATGTTCCGTTTGATGGAAACGGAGGATGTCAGCGAAGCTTACTATAATATTGTCAATAACAAATATAGTCTGATAGGATCAATTCAAGATACTTATGATCGCAATGCAAGGTCCACCAGCAAAGTCATTGTAACTCTTTGCATGACTGGCAAAGGAGGAGCACTTCAGATGAAACGATATCTTGAAAATAATGTGGTTTTCGACGCCAACACAACAGTCATTCCTTTGGCGGTTAGTGATAAAGATATGCTTTATGAAAGCATTAATCAGATTATGGAAAAATCAACAATTCAATGCTTAGTGGGCACATATGATCCTAAGCTTCATGGTATTCCATTTATCTCAGTGGCATCTTTGTTTGAAACGCCTGTGGAAAAGCTTCCAATGCTTTTGGCACTTCAAAGAGATGAAGTGGTTAGCGACATTGATTATAATCAGATTTATGAATATTTCAGTGAGCAGCTGGAAAACGTGGATATCAATAAACTGAAACGCCATTTGCGTCCGGCAGTCATCAAAATCAAGCATCTTGTCAATGATACTTCTCCAGAACTTGAAGTGGGTCTTTTTGTTCATATTGCTTGTTCTATCGGACGAATGATCAACCATGAACCAATGCCAATCAATGTGAAAAAGGATCAGATATTGAATAAAAATAAAACTTTATACAATGATTTAAAAGAAATTCTTGTACCAATGGAAAAGGCAATGAAAATCAAGTTTTCTGATGATGAACTGGCAATTATCATAGAAATAATAAAATAATTCAAAAAAACGAAGTGTATAATCATTTATACACAATATTATCAAAATAAAGCGTGAATTTTTACATAAAATCCACGCTTTTTTTGTGAATGAAATGAACAAATAATATTTTAGAGACAATGTGTATAAAGTGTATATGTTTTTTAGGAGGATTGTATAATTGGCGAAAAATGACAAATTTTACGTGTGTTGATTCTTGAAAAAAGTCTGATTAAATTGATAATGTCAAACAATTCGAGAAATTGTCTATCAGGAAAGGAGGAAGATGTGTGGATTTGGAAATGATTTCGATGCAGATCATTGCTGGAGCGGGGGATGCAAAGGGATTGATTTTTGATGCCTTGGAAGAAGCGAAAAAAGGAAACTTTGAACAGGCAAAAGAATTTGTTAAGCAAAGCGAAGAAGCATCGAAAAATGCTCACAAAGCACAGATGGATTTGCTGGTGGCACAGGCAAATGGTGAGGTTGGTGCTGTAGATGTACTGCTTGTACATGCACAGGACCATTTGATGACAACATTGCTTGCTCAGGAATTGATCAAAGAAATTATTCGACTGTATGAACTAAGAGAGGAGGACAAAAAATGAAAATCTTATTGGTATGTGCTGGAGGACTTTCATCAAGCATTGTAATGAAGAAGGTTCGCAGATATGGTGAAGAAATTGGTGAAGAAGTTGTCATTGATGCAGTAGGTGTTGCTGAAGTATCAGATGTCTGGAACAAGTATGACTGCATTTTAACAGCACCTCAGGTTCGCAACCGCTTCAATCAGATTAAAGAAACTGCTGGTATTCCTGTAGCGGCGATGCCACCTCAGGATTACGCCATCGGAAATGCTGCCAACATTGTAAAACTGGCAAAATCATTGATTAAATAAATATTTCCATAGAAAGGGGTTATGATAAATGGAAAATTTAATGAATAAGCTTGTAGAGTCAAAGTTGATGAAATGGCTCGAAAAAGTAAGTGTAGCACTGTCTGAAAGCCCTACATTCAGTACAATTGCTTCTGGTATGCAGGGGAACCTAGGCTTTATCATGGTAGGTGCAGTTATCCAGGTTGGGCTGGCAATTGCAAACATGGTATTTGGTCTTCCAACAACAAATGAATGGTATATTCGTATTAACAGCATTTACAATACAACAATGGGTCTTCTGTCATTGATGGTTACTTTCAATATTGCCTTTAATTATGCTAAGCGTTTAGGTATGAAAGGTCACAACGTACATGGCTTCACTGCTATCGTTTGTTATATTCTGGTATGTGCTCCTATTACAACTTATACATTGGCAGATGGAAGTACAGTAACTGCTATTAACACACAGTTCTTAGGAGCAACTGGTCTGTTTGTTGCGATTATTATCGGTTTGCTTTCTGTACGTATTTCTAAGTTCTGTATTGACCATCACTGGGTAATCACAATGCCTGACTCAGTTCCAGAAGGTGTTTTGAACTCATTCAATAACATTATTCCTATTTTGGTTAATATTCTTGTTTGGTATGGTCTTTCAACTGCATTAAGCGTATTGACAAATGGTCAGCTGACTATTCCAACACTGATTATCTTTGTTTTGAGTATTCCTTTGAATGCACTGCTGTCTCCAATTGGTATGCTTGTTATTATTATCTTTGGTCAGTTGCTGTGGTTCTTTGGTATTCATGGAACATCAGTTGTCTTCTCTGTTATGATGCTTCCAATGATTATGGCTTATCAGACTAACGCTTCTCTGTATGAAGCTGGTCAGCCTCTGCTGTTTAGCTATGTGTTCCTGTGGGGCGCTAATGCAATGTGGGGTGGATCTGGTAATACATTGCCTCTTGTTTTGATGGGTCTGAGATCTAAGTCTAAGACAATCAAGGCAGTATCAAAAGCTGCACTTCCAGCAGGTATTTTCAACATCAATGAACCAGCAGTCTTTGGTTATCCAATTATGTACAATCCTTTGTTCTTGATTCCTTATGTGTTTGGTCCAGTGATTGTTTACTTCTTCTATTGGGCAGCTTATGCATTTGAATTGATTGCTTTGCCAAGAATTCTGATTTTGACAACACTGCCAATCTTTATGTCTCATTTCTCAAGCACACTGAGCATCACAAATGTCATCTTTGCAGTATTGATGTTCCCTGTTGTATGGCTGACTTGGTATCCATTCTTCAAGATGTATGAAAAGAAGATGGTTGCTGAAGAAGAAGCAGCAGAAGCTGAATAATTATTATCAAACAATATTATAAGAACTCGCGATATAGAGTGTAAGTATAAGGCAAGGTGTTATCACCTTGCCTTCTTTAAAAATAAGGAGAGAATATAATGGCAAAAGGATTTCCAGAAAAGTTTTTATGGGGTGGCGCATTGTCTGCCAATCAAAGTGAGGGGAATTACTTAGCGGATGGAAAGTCGATGACAGTTGCTGATATGGCTTATTTTGATCCCAATACTGACTTCAAGAAACTGATGATCTCACAGCTTGAAGTGACAAGGGAAGGAATAGAAAAGGCAAAATCTGCGACAGATGTCACTTATTATCCTAAGCGCAGAGGGATAGATTTTTATCATACTTATAAAGAAGATCTTGCATTGCTGAAAGAGATGGGTTTTAAGGCTTTTCGCTATTCATTTGCGTGGTCTAGAATTTTTCCTAATGTCAAGGCAGACAAGCCAAATCAAAAGGGGCTGGTTTTTTATGATCTTGTGATTGATGAATGTCTTCGTTTAGGAATGGAACCTGTTATTACAATCCTTCATGCTGACTTGCCTTTGCAGATTATAGAAGAGTACAAAGGCTGGGCAAATCGAGAGGTTGTTGATTTGTATGTGAAATATGCCAAAACAGTGCTGGAACATTTTAAAGGAAGAGTAAAATATTGGATTCCATTCAATGAAATCAGTGTAGATTTGGCTGTTCCTTCACGAAAGATGGGGGTGTTGAAAGAGGACTATTCAGATTATATGAATGCAACTTATCAGGCACTTCATCATGAGTTTGTGGCAAGCGCAAAAGTTACTCAACTGGCACACGAAATTGATCCGCAAAACAAAATCATTACGATGACATCTTATGGACCTATTTATCCATATTCCTGCAATCCAGATGATGTGATGCTGTCTTTGCTTTCTCAGCAGAAAAACTCTTTGTTTTTCTATGATGTATTATTAAGAGGTC
>JAFQKG010000077.1 GCA_017397025.1 Erysipelotrichaceae bacterium
CAGGAATATCAAAAAGCATTGTATCAGATGATTGATCGGAATTTTAGTAGTGTTATTTCTGAACTTCGCACCTTGAAATATGAAATGCGAATAATTTCTGATCAGAACAATCGCATGATGGGAATGCTGAATGATGTTCGATCTGGTATTGAAAATTTGTCTGAAACTGCGAAAGATCATTCTGTATTGATTGAAAAGCAGGGGAAACAGATTGTTCAAAATACAGCCTTAGCGGCTTATCTTGCTAAACAGTCAGCAGAAAATACAGATGCACTGTATGCGATGGAATTGTATACAAAGCGTATGAATGGAGAGCTTCCTGCCAATACATTTGCTTCTCATTTTAGAACTAGAGAATCACTAAAAAAGTACTTGAATTAATCAAAAAACCGGTTGTGAAACAGCCGGTTTATTTCGTTTAAAAAGTTGCAAAAATCGCTTTTTTTAGTAGCTTTTCTTAAAAACTGTGATAATATTATGTAGTTAGAGAAAAATGAGGTGAAAAGATGGCAAAAGAAGTGTTTAATTTTGATTTTTTTGGAAGAAAATTAACAGTTGAAACTGGCGAAATTGCAAAGCAGGCTGGTGGTTCTGTTATTGTACGTTATGAAGATACAGTTGTATTATCAACTGCGACAGCTAGCCATGTGGCTAAAGATACTGACTTTTTCCCTCTGACAGTAAGTTTTGAAGAAAAGCTGTATTCAGTAGGGAAGATCCCGGGAGGATTTTTAAGAAGAGAAGGAAGACCAAGTGAACATGCGACATTGACTGCTCGTATGATTGACCGTCCAATTCGACCTTTGTTTGCGGAAGGATTCCGTAATGAAGTACAGGTAGTGAACACTGTGCTTTCTGTTGATCCAGATTGCTCTCCAGAAATGGCTGCTATGTTTGGGGCAAGCTGTGCACTGTGTGTTTCAGATATCCCATTCAATGGTCCAATTGCTGGGGTTATCGTGGGTCGTGTGGATGGCGAATATGTCATTAACCCAACCAACGAAATGCTGGAACGTTCAGATATTCATCTGACTGTTGCTGGTACTAAAGATGCAATCAACATGGTTGAAGCCGGTGCAAAAGAAGTCAGCGAAGAAGCAATGCTTGGAGCACTTTTGTTTGGACATGATGCAATCAAGACATTGTGTGCATTCCAGGAAGAAATTATTGCGAAGTGCGCAAAAGAAAAGATGGATGTTGTTCTGTATGAAATCAAGCCAGAAATTAAGGAATATGTGGATGCAAATGGAAAAGCTCGTTTAGAAGAAGCTGTTTCTATCAAACAGAAGCTGGAACGCTATGGCAAGATTGATGATATCACAGATGAAATGGCTGCTGCTGTTGAAGCTATGGAATTTGAAAATGACAAGGCAAAAGACAAAGCAGTGAAGATGACTCGTGAATACTGCACTGAAATTGTAGCAGGTGAAGTTCGTCGTTTGATTTCTGTTGAAAAGATTCGTCCGGATGGACGTGAAGTGGATGAAATTCGTCCTTTGGATTCACAGGTTGACCTGCTGCCTCGTGCACATGGTTCAGCAATGTTTACTCGTGGTGAAACACAGGTTCTCAGCGTTTGTACATTAGGTGCAATGGGTGACAATCAGATCATTGATGATTTGACTGAAGTAGAATCAAAGCGTTTCATTCATCACTACAACTTCCCTCCATATTCAGTGGGTGAAGTTGGGCGTATGGGCTCTCCTGGGCGTCGTGAAATTGGTCATGGTGCACTGGTTGAAAGAAGCTTGCTTCAGGTAGTTCCTTCTGAAGAAGAGTTCCCATACACAATTCGTCTGGTTGCAGAAGTTCTGGAATCAAATGGTTCAAGTTCACAGGCATCCACTTGTGCAGGTACTATGGCTTTGATGGCTGCAGGTGTTCCTATCAAGCGTCCAGTTGCAGGTATTGCAATGGGTCTTGTTACTTGGGGCGATCACTATACAGTTCTGAGTGACATTCAGGGTATGGAAGACCATTATGGCGATATGGACTTTAAGGTTGCAGGTACTACTGAAGGTATTACTGGTTTGCAGATGGATATTAAAATTGATGGTATCAACCGTGCAATTTTGACTGAAGCTCTGGAACAGGCTCGCAAGGGTCGCTTGGAAATTCTTGAAAACATGATGGGTGCTATTGATACACCACGTGAACATGTTTCCAAGTATGCTCCTAAGATGGTCAATATGATGATTCCTGTTGATAAGATTCGTGAAGTTATCGGTACTGGCGGCAAGGTTATCAACCAGATCATTGATGAATGTGGACAATGCAAGATTGATATTGAAGATGATGGACGCTGCGTGATCTATCATAATGATCAGGAAATGCTGGACAAGGCAAAAGCATGGATTGAAAACATCATTCGTGAAGCTAAAGTTGGTGACATTTTCGAAGGTAAAGTTGTTCGTCTTGAAAAGTTCGGTGCTTTCGTTAATCTGTTTGGTGCAACAGATGGTCTTCTGCATGTCTCTAAGATTGCTTGGGAACGTGTAGAAAAGCCTGAAGATGTTCTGAAGATTGGCGATACGGTGAAAGTCATCGTTACTGAAATCGACGAAAAGGGACGTGTCAACGTTTCTGCAAGAGATCTTCTTGAAAAGCCTGAAGGCTACGAAGAAAAGCCTAAGCAGGATCGTCCTCGCGGCGAAAAGCGTGTTTTCAAAAAGAAACCAAAAGCTGAATAAAAAACAAAACTCTGAGAATTTTTTCTCAGAGTTTTCTTGTCTATGTACATTATGTTAAAATATAGATGGTTTTAAAGGAGTAGTTTATGGCACTTGAAGCAATTCAAATAAATGAAAAGACGATCAGAATAGAAGATGGGTTTGTACGCATGTTCCTTTTGATAGGGGAAAAGAAAGCTCTGCTGATAGATAGTGGAGTCAGTGGGACAGATGTAAAAAAGTTTTGTGAAACATTGACAGATCTTCCTGTTGAACTGTTGAACACACATGGTGATAAAGATCATGTTGGCTCAAATCAGTTTTTTTCTTCTTTCTATCTTCATGAGAAAGATGCAATAGGATGCGGGCTTTTAAACCAGTTTCCAAAAAGTCACATCTTTTTTGTTAATGATGGACAGCGAATTGATTTAGGAGGAAAATCTGTTGAAATTATTGAAATTCCAGGCCATACAAGAGGTAGTGTTGCTGTGCTGGATATAGATCAGCGTGTGCTTTATTCGGGAGATTCAGTTCAGGATGGTCATATTTACATGTTTGGTCAGCATCGTGAGCCTGAATTGTTTGCAGCCTCACTGAAAAAATTACAGGCTAGAATCAGCGACTTTGATGCGATTTATCCATCTCATGGAACGGCGGTTCTTTCAAATGATTATGTTCAAAAGGTGTATGATGCATGGCATAAAGTGCTGAGTAAAGAACTGGTTTCTAAAAAGCTGGAAATTCATGGTAGTATGATTCGGAGTTATGACGATGAGGATTGCGGATTTTATTGTGAATAGTTGGTGCAAAAAAAGAACTTTTTGAAAAGTTCTTTTTCTTATGCAGCATAGCCTGTTTTAACAATCACATCAATCACACTGTCAACAAGCTTTTGACAAGTTTCATGACTTTGTGCTTCGACCATAACTCTGACTAGTGGTTCAGTACCAGATTCTCTGACAAGGATTCTTCCTGATTCACCAAGTTCTTCAGCGACTTTTTGCACAGCTTCCTGCACTTTTGGATCATTTTGACAAAGTGTTTTGTCTGTTACTCTGATGTTTTTGAGAACCTGTGGATAAATGATTAAATCTTGTGTGAGTTCACTCATCTTTTTCTTTTTAGCCATCATCACTTCCATCATTTTTAAGGAAGTAAGAATGCCATCACCTGTCGATGCATATTTCATAAAGATGATGTGACCTGACTGTTCACCACCAATGCGATGTCCATTGGAAATCATGTTTTCGTAAACATATTTGTCACCGACTTTAGTCTTTTCGTAGTTGATGTCTAATGAATCAAAGGCTTTGTAGAGACCGAAATTGGACATGACAGTTGTGACAACGGTGTTGTTTAAGAGTTTTCCTCTTTCCTTCATGTAGCGACCATAAACATAAAGGATGTGATCGCCTGTAACGACATTTCCTTTTTCATCAACACATAGACATCTGTCTGCATCTCCATCATAAGCAAATCCAATATCCATATGATTTTCTACGACATATTTTTGAAGAACTTCAATATGAGTAGAGCCTGCATTGTTGTTGATGTTGGTTCCGTTTGGTTCTGCATTGATGACAAATGTGGTTGCACCTAATGCATCAAAGACAGATTTTGCGACGTTCCAAGATGCGCCGTTAGCGCAGTCCAATGCCACTTTGACGCCTTTGAAAGAGTAGACGCCAAGAGAAATCAGATAACCGATGTAACGGTTTCTTCCTGATACATAGTCCACTGTTTTACCAATCTTTTCACGATGAGCGAAAGGGACTTCTGTCATTTTTTCTCCAAAGATTTCAAGTTCGCCATCCAGATACTGTTCAATGTAGCCGATGGTCTTTTCATCCATTTTTTCACCTTGTGAATTAATGAGTTTGATGCCATTGTCATAATATGGATTATGACTGGCAGAAATCATGATTCCACAGTCAAATTTGTCAACTCTTGCGATATAGGCGACTGAAGGAGTTGGGGTCACATGCATCATGTAAGCATCTGCACCAGATGCAACAAGACCTGCAATCAAAGAATATTCAAACATATAGCTAGAAAGACGTGTGTCTTTGCCAATTACGATTCTTGGAGATTCATCATTGTCTCTTTGTCTTCTGAGTTCTCCATAATACCAACCTAAAAAACGTCCAATTTTATATGCGTGATCTGCCGTCAGGTTTCTATTTGCTTCGCCGCGGAAGCCATCTGTTCCAAAATATTTTCCCATTTGAATGAATCATCACTGTTTAGTGAAGCCTTTCTGATATTATTCTATCAGAAAGTTGCAAAAAAGTACAAAAAATGATGAGAAAAGGATGAATGAAGCATTTTCTGAAATTATTTTTGAAACTTGTTTCAAAGAAGTGCTGAAATATGATAGAATACTGTAGTGAGGTAGTCAAAATGAGAATGCGTAAAAAAAGTTGGGCAGAACCATTTCTTGCTGAACACGATGAAGTTGTCATTGCTTCTCCAGAATCCTTGAAAGGAAACTGGAAAAGCAGATTGAATACAAATGTTTTACATGTGGAAATTGGAAGCGGCAAAGGGGATTATTTTACTCAAATGGCTTCTCTTTATCCTGAGTGTGGTTGGGTTGGTGTTGAAAAAAACATCAATGTTGCAGCCGCTGCAGCTAAAAAAGCAGTTGAGTCTGGGAATAGCAATCAACTTTTGATCGCAATGGATGCTGAAAAAATTTCTGAATGGTTTGAGGATGGAGAAATTGATGTCATTCATTTGAATTTTAGTGATCCTTGGCCAAAAAGCGGATATAAGAAACGCCGTTTGTCTCATCGACGCTTTATTGATGTTTATGAACGTCTTTTAAATGAAAAAGGACAGATTGTGATGAAAACAGACAATCGAAAACTGTTTGAGTTCTCATTGCTGGAAATTGCTCAATGTCCATTTGTATTGAGTGAGTTCAGTGTGGATTTCCGCGCTGAAGAACATTCAGAAGATGTGATGACAGAGTATGAAAGAAAGTTTGTAGAGCTCAATCAGCCAATCTATCGTGCTGTCTGGACAAAACTTGAGAAGTAAGGAGGTCCTTATGAAAAAAATCGGGATTGTGCTTCTTACGCTTTTGATGTTTGGCTGTTCAGCGAATCCTGCGGAGCTGGAAGATGTACTGATGCAAAGTCTGTATCCACAGGTTCAAAACTCTATTGCATGCATTGCGGACAATCATAAGCCTCTTTTCAGCTATTATGCGTCTCCTTCAGTTGGAAGAAGGGAATCAACAGAAACTTCCAATGTCTTTCTGATAGAAGGTGTTGAAGTTGTCATGAATCTGGATATTTCAACGGTCATGAATTCTAAATATTATCCTGATGCTTTTTCTATTAAGAAGAAAACAGATGACGAAATTGTCTATCTGAATGGCAAATACAGGGACTGCAAAGGTGGGGAGTATGAATATGTGCTTTCTGTGTATCTTTTGAACAATGGAAAGTATTATGTTGACTTTCAAACTCATTTTGTGAATTTCTATGCAACAGTTGATTATGTTTTGATTGATGAAATTGTTGTACAGATGATGAAGATTTCTCAAACTGTTGA
>JAFQKG010000078.1 GCA_017397025.1 Erysipelotrichaceae bacterium
ATGCGTTGTTTGTTCATTCAAATATGGTAATTTTGAAATCATTAGAAATGAACATAATTTCAATAATCTGAATGAACAGTCATTCGGTGATATCCTGAGAGATATATACAAATCCTCATAAAACACTATATTTGTGTAATCAAAGGTGTGTCTGATGGTCAGTTATATTATTTTTTTCCTTGTTGAAAAATCCACCTAAAACAAAAAAGGGTATTCAAGCTTAATCTGCATAAACTAATAATACGTATTGAACTAATACGTATTATTAGATATAATACTACTGCAAGGAGGACATCATATGCCAATGACGTCTAAGGATATGGAAAGGTTACAATCCCTTTTCATTCCAAAGATTTGAAAAGAGGCACTGAACTTTCCATCCTGAAGCAGGCTGGGCTGAAATAGCCCGCTGCTTCCCATCTTTTTATTAATGAGGAGGTCTCTATATGTTATCGGTTTACCCTGCTGTGTTTTTTAAAGAAGAAAATGGTTATTCTGTAATTTTCCCTGATTTGAATAATCTTGCTACTGATGGTGATACATTATCAGAAGCTATGATGATGGCTATTGATTGTCTTGCAGGTTATCTTTTTACTGCAAAATATGATCATGAAGCTGTTGCCAATCCATCAGATATGAAAAGCATTCGTCCTGAAGCTATTGCTCAGGAATTAGAACTTTCTTATGAGGAGGCATTTGTCAACCTTATCTCGGTTGATGTTGAGGAATATGCTAAACTTCATTTTAATAAGTCAGTTAAGAAAACATTAAGTATACCTGAATGGTTAAACAAAGAAGCGTTAAGCAAAGGCATCAACTTTTCCCAAGTCCTGCAGGAAGCTTTAATTTCTAAACTGCAATCCATGTAAAATTATTATATCTATAAAGACCCGTCCCCTAATTCTAGGAACTGGTCTATTTTTTCTTCAACATCTCCAACGCTATTTGTATTTCTGTATCTTCAACAACATCAAGAATCACTTTTTACCAATAAGCATAGAATTTTCTAATTCATCTATACCTTCAAATATCGAGCATTCTTCCCAGTCATCACGATTCCCGCATCTTCTTAAATAATCCTTGCCACCATCTACTGCAACAGCACCACAGCTACAGAACTTAAAGTCATGTCTTGATTTACTTTCAATCAGATCACCACATTTTACACAGCGTATTTGATTCACTAATATTTGTTTCATTGTTTGTCTTCCTCCCTTTTCAAAGTAATCTTTAAACCTGAAAAATAACACTTTTTCTTAGGAATCTTATGCATCTCATAACAGAAATTCCTTCAATTTTGCCATAATACATTTCATCTTGATTATCATATTCAAGATGTGTTCGATATCCTTATAAACTAGTACATGAACCATTTTCACTCTCTCCTTACATGAATATTTTATAAAAGAGATAAACTTCATGACAATCCCCACCTCTTGAATCACTCAATTGTTCATTATGGAATGAAAGATAAAAATCATATAAAAAGATTCCTCCTTTCTGTAAACAACTTTATTTAAGTTGCCTGCTTTGGAGGAATCTTATCAAAACTAACCTTAACCTTCTGCCTTTTTATATCACCATTTTTAACAGTCCCAGAATCAACAAATGAGCTGGATAGAAGAAATAGTTGAAGTACTGCGTCAGCTTGCTGTGATAGCCCTGTTTTCCCTGATACAGCCAAATAGGAATCAAGGCAAACATTGCAAAGCTTTGCTGACTTAAAAAGAATGTTTGGCCAAACAAAGACAGTTCATAGCCTAGTCCACCTAACATCTCTGCATGAATCATCCACATGGAAATCAACTGCCCCAGATAGCACCACCATTTTCTTCCTCTAAAGAAATAGAATGCCAGCACTGTCAAAACACCTGCATGATAGAAATCCACCATTGTGACAAGCCCAAGCACAAAGCCTAAAATCACACTTAAGATTCCAGTAAACAGTCTTTTGAAGAAATGATTGCTTGACTTTGCTTTTTCATTCATGTGAATCAAAGCTATCGAAATCAAAAAAGTCCATAGAACATTCTGATGAATCGGATAAAAGATTCTGCTTCCTACCATCAAATTAAATGGAATTTCAGAAATCAGTGCAAAAATCAAAAGACGCATGACATACTTCTTAAGACTTTTGGTATGAAAGTACCCTTCTACAATCAGAAAGGCAAAAATCGGAAAAGACAGTCTTCCAATACAGGTCAGCCAATCATTGCCTGGGATAATTGTTCCCCATAAATGATCACACAGCATCAGCACCATGGCTATCACATGCAGTGAAAAAGAAGTCGTTTCAAATTGAAGTTGTTTGTTCATCGTGTTTCACCAAAAGCATTATATCATAGCGAAAAAAGCTCATTCAATCCTTAACAACATCATAAAGAAAAGCTGTCAATTGAAATGACAGCTTTTCTTTACTTCATTCCTTTTGCGCCAATGTCTGTTCTATAGAACAGATTGTCACATTTGATCTTTTTGATTTCTGCATAGACTTCAGTCTGTGCTTCTTTGAGAGTTGGTGCCTGTTTTGCGACAAACAGAACACGTCCGCCTGTGGCAGTTGTCTTACCATCTAATTTGCCTGTTCCCATATGGAACACAGTGGCATCCACATCACTCAAATTTTCAATGACTGCTCCTTTTGTATAGGAGCCTGGATACCCTTTGTTTGCCAGAACAACACCCAATACAGGATCTTTTGACCAGTGCAGCTCTACTGCTTCTTTTCTAGTGACTTTTTCAATCACTTCATACAGGTCATCCTCTAAAGATACCAGCAGAACTTCTGTTTCTGGGTCACCAAAACGCACATTGAATTCAATGGTTTTAACACCTTTTTTTGTCCACATGCAGCCGCCATACAGAACTCCTTTGAATGGTGTTCCTTCTAATACCATGGCTTTTGCCATTGGCTTCATGATTTGTTCAATGGCATCGGTAATGGCCTGCTTTGGAAGATGATTGACAGGTGTATAAGCACCCATGCCTCCAGTATTGAGTCCTTCATCATTGTCATAAGCACGCTTATGATCCTGGGCAATTTCCATAGGTACAACCAGCTCTTCATTGACAAAAGCCAGCTGACTGAATTCTTCCCCTTCCAAATATTCTTCAATGACCACAGAACTTCCTGCTTGATCAAATAAGCTGTTGCACATCATGTCTTCCAAGGCAGTCTGTGCTTCTAACATGGTTGATGCAATGATGACACCTTTTCCTGCAGCTAAGCCATCTGCCTTTAAGACAATTGGCATCTCCTGCTTTGCAAGGTACTCTTTTGCCATCTTGTAATCACTGAATGATTCATAAGAAGCTGTTGGAATACCGTACTTTTTCATCATTTCTTTTGAAAAGACTTTGCTTCCTTCCAGCATTGCTGCAGCTTTGCTAGGACCAAAAATGTTCAATCCATCTGCTTCAAAGCTGTCCACAATGCCATCACACAAAGGAATTTCTGGACCGACAAATGTCAGATCAATGTGGTTTTCTTTAACGAAGCTTTTGAGTGCTTCAAAGTTGTTTTGAGGAATGTTCACCAGTGTAGCCACATCGCTCATCCCAGGATTACCAGGAGCCACAAAAACTTCCTCAACATGTCTGCTTTGGCTGAACTTCCAGGCAATCGCATGTTCGCGTCCACCTGAGCCAATCACTAAAACCTTTGCCATTAGTGCTTGAAATGACGGCATCCTGTCATGACCATAGCGATGTTGTTTTCATTGGCCATGTCAATGCTGTCCTGATCTTTAATCGATCCTCCTGGCTGTACAATACAGCTGATGCCATATTTTGAAGCCAGTTCTACTGTATCATTCATTGGGAAGAATGCATCCGATGCCAGCGTTGCACCTTTTGCCTTTTCGCCTGCCTGTTCAAGTGCAATCAGTGCAGCTCCTACACGGTTCATCTGCCCTGCACCAACACCTAATGTCTGACCATCTTTGACAATGACAATGGCATTGGATTTGACATGCTTCACAATCTTTTCTCCAAACAGACAGTCATTCAGTTCTTTGGCTGTAGGCTGTTTTTCAGTCACACACTTCAGATCTTCAAGCGTAGATTCTTTTGTGTCTTCTTCCTGCACCAGCATACCGCCAATGACAGAAACAAATTTTTCTTCTGGATCATTGCCTTCTGTATCAAAAGTCATTAGACGAATGTTCTTTTTCTTAGACAACAATTCAAAAGCTTCTTTTGTAAAGCTAGGTGCCAGAATGATTTCAAGGAACATCTTGCTCATAGGCTCTGCCACTGAAAGATCAACTTCTTCATTGAACGCAACAATACCGCCAAAAATAGACACTGGATCAGCTTCATAAGCCTTGTTCCAAGCTTCTGTGATGTTTTCAGCAACACCTACACCGCATGGATTCATGTGCTTTACCGCAACAACAGCTGGTTTGCCATGGAATTCTTTCAAAATGGATAGAGTAGCACTGGCATCCTGAATGTTGTTGTAAGAGAGTTCTTTTCCATGCAGCTGAACAGCAGTTGAAATGGAATAGCGATACTTCTTAAAACCTGTATAGAAAGCAGCTTTCTGATGAGGATTTACACCATATCTTAATGTCTGCTTCAAATCAAAGATCAGTGTCTTTGTCTCTGCATTTTCTTCTTCCACATAGTTTGTGAAATAGTCAGAAATCATCGCATCATAGGCAGCCGTTGTTCTAAATGCCTTGGCAGCCAGACGCTCACGAGTAGCCAGTGTCGTATCACCATGCTCTTTCAGTTCTGCAAGAACCATTTCATAGTCAGCTGCATCTGTTACAACAGTTACAAATCTATGATTCTTTGCAGCAGAACGAATCATGCTAGGTCCGCCAATATCAATGTTTTCAATTGCTTCCGCATGAGTAAAGCCAGGCTTTGAAATTGTCTGTCTAAACGGATACAGATTGATGCAGACCAAATCAATGGGTTCAATCTGATGCTCTTTCATCTGGGCTGCATGCTTTTCATTATCACGAATGCCCAAAAGACCTCCATGAACTAATGGGTGCAATGTTTTCACACGTCCATCCAGCATTTCTGGAAATCCAGTGATTTCATCGATGGCCACTGTTTCAAGTCCTGCTTCATCCAAAACTCGCTTCGTTCCGCCAGTAGAAATGATCTGATATCCGCAATCCACTAGACCTTTCGCAAACTCAATCAGATTGCTTTTGTCGCTCACACTTAAAATTGCTCGTTTCATGTTTTATTCCCCCAATAATTTCTGTAATGTTTCTGGATACAGCACATGTTCAATCTGATGAATCATGGCTTCCACTGTTTCCAGCGTAGCATTTTCTGGCACATCAAATGCTCGCTGAGCTATGATTTTTCCTGCATCCATTTCTTCATTCACATAATGAATCGTAACACCCATCACTTTGCAGCCATAATTGTAAGCATCTTCAATGCCATGTGCCCCCTTGAAACTTGGAAGCAGTGCCGGATGAATGTTGATGATGCGATTTGGAAATGCATCCAAAAGCACATGAGTGATGATTCTCATATAGCCTGCCAGTGCAATCCATTCAACACCAGCTGCTTTGCAGCGTCTTACGATTTCCTTTTCGCATTCAGCTTTGTTTTCAAAATCCTTATAAGAGAAAACATAAGTTTCAATGCCTTTGTTTCGTGCTTTTTCAATCACTTTTGCTGTTTTTTTGTCCACAACAACTAGTGCAATCTCAGCATTCAGTTCCTTGTTTTCAATCGCACGCTGAATCGCATCAAAATTTGTTCCTGTTCCCGAGGCAAAGACAGCTATTTTTTTCATTTGAAGCTGATTCCTTCCTGTGCTGTAACAACACCAATCACAGATGCCTTTTCACCCTGTTCAGTTAAAATTCTCAATGTTTCTTCAGCATCCTTCTTGTCAACAACCAAAATCATGCCAACACCCATATTAAAGACATTGTACATTTCTTTTTCATCCATGCCAGAAAGCTTCTGCAGCACATGGAAGATTGGCAGCACTTCCCAAGTTCCCTTGGTAATTTCAATCCCCAATCCTTCATTTAGACATCTTGGCATATTTTCATAGAATCCACCGCCCGTGATATGCGCAATGCCGTGTACATCTACACTCTCCAGCACTTTCAAAACTGGCTTGACATAAATGCGTGTTGGTGTCAAAAGCGTATTGCCAAGGGAATCTGATAATTCGTCAAATTTCGCATTCAAATCCAGACCATTGTCCTTCAGTACAATTTTACGTACCAATGAGAAGCCATTGGAATGAACTCCACTTGATGCAATGCCAATCACAACATCACCAGCTTTTGTTTTTTCGCCAGTAATGATCTTTGACTTTTCAACACATCCTACAGTAAATCCGGCAATGTCATAGTCATCAATTTCGTACATATCTGGCATTTCTGCAGTTTCTCCGCCAATCAGCGCACAGTTGGCCATCACACAGCCATCTGCCACTCCTTTAACGATTTGTTCAATCTTTTCTGGAAAGTTCTTTCCTACTGCAATGTAATCCAGGAAAAACAGCGGGGCTGCTCCCTGAGCAATCACATCATTGACACACATCGCCACAACATCCTGACCAATTGTATCATGCTTGTCCATCATAAAAGCCAATTTGAGCTTAGTGCCCACACCATCAGTTCCACTGACCAGAACGGGTTCTTTATAGCCCAGTGAAGCCAGATCAAACAGACCACCAAAGCTTCCAATTCCTGATACCATACCAGGACGTGCAGTGCGTGCAACATGCTTTTTAATTAAGCTGACACTTTCATAGCCAGCCTCTAGGCTAACGCCTGCTTCTGAATAACGACTTGACATCTTTTATTCCCCTTTCTTGAAATAGTTGACACCATTTCTAAAAATACTTTGTTTTTTATTCCCTGGAATGTTCTTGAAAACATCAGTAAAGTATCGTTCAGAGTGTCCCATCTTTCCTAATACGCGGCCATCTTCTGATACAATGCCTTCAATCGCATACGTCGATCCATTGAAATTATAATGTTCATCCATAGTCGCATTGCCTAGTTCATCACAATACTGGAAGGCAATCTGACCATTCTTCAAAAGTTTTTCCAGTTCTTCTTTCTGTACGACAAATTTTCCTTCGCCATGAGAAACTGCAATTGCATGCACTTCACCGACTGTCATGCCGCTTAGCCATGGTGAATTGTTAGAAACAGCACGAGTATTGACCATGCAGGAAATATGACGGTTAATATCATTTTTCACCAGTGTTGAATCATGATCACTCAGTGTTCTGACTTCTCCATACGGCAAAAGCCCCGATTTGATCAGTGCCTGGAACCCATTGCAGATACCAATGATCAAACCATCACGTTCTTTCAAGCGATGGAGTGCTGCCTTGATTTTTTCATTGCACAGTACATTTACAATGAACTTTGCAGAACCATCTGGTTCATCACCGCTGGAAAATCCGCCAGGAATCGCAAAAATCTGAGTTTTATCCAGCAGAGCAGCCATTTCATCAATGCTTTCATTGACATCCTGTTCACTCATGTTTCTGAACACAAAGATTGTGCACTTCGCACCTTCTTCTTCAAAGGCGCGTTTCATATCATACTCGCAGTTGTTGCCAGGGAACACTGGAATCAGTACATTTACCTCATCCACCAAGTGCTCTGACTTAAAGCTGTTCTTCGTGACATAATCTGCATTTTCAGCTAAAGCTGTCTTTGCCTTGGCAGTTGTAGGATACAGCGATTCAAGTGTCTTTGTCCATGCACCAACAGCTTCTTCATAGCTTAATTCAATTCCATTGATCAAATAATCTTTTTCACAGACTGTTCCAAGCTCAACTGCACCTTCAATTTCATCACGATGCTCAATGACAATCGCAGAAGGAATCAGCTGAAGCAGATCTACATCCGTATTCACTTCAAATCCCATGCGATACCCAAAGCTCATCTTCAAAAGCGCAGCAAGAATACCGCCCTCTTCAGCAACATAAGCCGAGAAAATTCTGCGATCTCGAATGCCTTTTTCCACAGTTTCAAACATTCGCTTGTAACTTTCAAGATCAGGAAGCATATCTTTACCAAACTTAGGAAGCAGCACTGACAATTTATTTCCAGCCTTTTTCAGTTCCGGTGTGATGATATTTTTTGTATCTGCAGGTGAGCAGGCAAAACTAATCAATGTTGGCGGTACATCCAAGTCCTGGAACGTTCCAGACATGGAGTCTTTTCCGCCAATGGCTGCCTTGCTGAAGAAATCTTGAACTCTGATTGTACCAAGCAATGCTTCAGTTACCTTTCCCCAGCGATGCGCATCCTTGTTCAAACGCTCAAAATATTCCTGGAAACTGAAATAGACATGATCCAAAGATCCCCCCACAGCAACCGTTTTTGCCATTGAATCCAGTACAGAATACTGAGCACCAATAAAGCAGCTGTAATCCATGATGCGAGGATTATATCCATATGTCATCACAGAACAAGTTGTTGTTTTTCCATCAAGAACAGGCAGCTTCTGCACCGATGCCTGTGATGGAGTCAGCTGTGTTACACCGCCATAAGGCATCAGAACAGTGGTTGATCCAATTGAAGCATCAAAGTTTTCCACAAGTCCTTTTTGCGAACACACTTCTTTTGCTGCAAGCATGTCAAGAATATTTTCTTTGTTCAGTTCTTTAGAAACAAATGGATTGCTTCCCTTTTGATCTGTAATCAGAACATCTGCATTCTGACGAACACCTGCAGTATCCACAAATTCTCTTGAAATATCAACAATCACTTCATCATGAAGAAGCATAACTAAGCGCTTTGTATCTGTCACTTCTGCAACCTGATAAGCTTCCAGATTTTCACGATGCGCCAGTTCAATGAATTTTTCTTTATCTTCTTTTGCAATCACGACAGCCATGCGCTCCTGAGATTCACTGATTGCAAGTTCAGTTGCGTTTAAGCCTGCATATTTTGTACGAACTTTGTCCAGATGAATCACTAAGCCATCTGCCAGCTCGCCAATGGCAACACAGACGCCCCCTGCACCAAAGTCATTGCATTTTTTGATCAGCGTTGTCACTTCAGGATTTCTAAACAGACGCTGAATCTTTCTTTCTTCTGGTGCATTACCCTTTTGTACTTCAGATGCACAAGTATCTAAAGAGGCAGTTGTATGCTCTTTCGATGACCCTGTTGCTCCGCCAATGCCATCACGTCCAGTACGGCCTCCCAAAAGAATCACAACATCGCCTGGCTGTGGTGTTTCACGCTTCACATATTCGGCTTTAACAGCCCCTGCTACAGCACCAACTTCCATGTGCTTCGCCACATATTTATCATGATAAATTTCTTTAACAAAGGTTGTCGCAAGCCCAATCTGGTTTCCATAAGATGAATTTCCTGCCGTTGCCTTTTTTGAAATCACCTTCTGCGGAAGCTTGCCTTTCAGTGTCTTGTCAACAGGCTGAAAAACATCTCCGCAGCCTGAAATTCGCATTGCCTGATACACATAGCTGCGCCCAGACAATGGATCTCGAATGGCACCGCCAATGCATGTAGAAGCACCGCCAAAAGGTTCAATTTCAGTCGGATGATTGTGTGTTTCGTTTTTGAACTGCAGCAGCCACTTTTCAATGACACCATCATGATCCACATCAACAAAAACACTGCAGGCATTGATTTCTTCAGAAACCTCAACATCATCTGCCAAATGGCGTTTCTTCAAAGTACGTCCATTGATGGTTGCCATATCCATCAAAGTCACAGGCTTTTCATCACGTCCGCATTCATGGCGCAGATTCAGATACAAATCATAAGCTTCCTCAATCGCATCATGAAATTTCTCAGATTTGATTTTAATTGATTTTAAACAAGTTTCAAAAGTTGTATGACGGCAATGATCTGACCAATAGGTATCCAATACCTTGATTTCAGTTTCACGAGGATCACGCTGTTCCTCATCTTTAAAATATTTCTGAACTAAAGCAAGATCTTCATCGCTCATCGCAAGCCCAAGACGCTTTCTAAATGCCTTTAATTCATCATTTGTATATTGAATGAATCCTGCAAAGCTCTCCAGTGGCGTCACATTCACATTTCTGTCAATTTCCAGTTTGGAAAGATCTTTTAAGCGAGATTCAATAGGATTGATCATATAATTCTGAATTTTAGCCAGCTCTTCCTGAGTGCATTCTCCCAGCACCTGAACAACCTTTCCAGTTGTAATCACACATGCTGAAGAAGGATTCAAAAGACGAACACACTGCTGTGCTGAATCAGCACGCTGATCATACTGACCAGGGAGCGTTTCCATCGCAAAACTCTTTTCATCCAGCTCCACAGTTTCTACTACATCATCTACCATCACTTCAGTAAAAACTGTTTGAATGGCTTCTTTCAATACCTCTTCTTCAATATGAAACACATCATAAGTATTGATTAGACGCAGTCCATCCGCTTTTAAATTAAAGTTTTCTTTCAATGTTGCAAACAAAGTTTCAGCTTCCGTCTGAAAACCCGGTTTCTTTTCTACAAAGATTCTTTGATTGACCAGTGACATAAGTTCCCCCTTAAATCTTCATATTCACTAATACATTGTGTTTCATTGCTTCTTTATGAGCCATCATTTTGTCATGATAGACAGGATCAAAAGCACCTAGAATAGAAGCAGTCAATACAGCTGCATTCTTTGCCCCAGCCTTACCAATCGCAACAGTAGCGACAGGAACACCTGCAGGCATCTGAACAATACTGAGAAGAGAATCTAACCCATCCAGTGTCGATGTCTTCATCGGAATGCCAATGACAGGCAGCGTTGTACATCCCGCAATAACTCCAGCCAAATGTGCTGCTCCTCCTGCTGCTGCAATGATAACCTTTAGTCCACGGTCATATGCAGTTTTTGCATATTCAATGGTTTCATCTGGTGTACGATGAGCACTCAGTACAACTTTTTCATAAGGAATGCCAAATTCATCAAGCTGATCAAAAGTGTTTTGAACACATTCCAAATCACTTTTTGATCCCATTACAATTCCAACAACTGGTTTTTCATTCATCTTTTTATCCTCCTATAAAAATAAACGGACATTGCCTTTTGACAATGCCCGAAAACACGAAAAGCTCGTGTCTTGTAGGCTTGCCATTTACGGCGGCAAGGTAGAGACGCATGAACCTTATTATCATGCATATACAAAACCCGACAAAATTAAAAAATGCGCAGTCGTTAAAACACTTACGCAAACATTCTGTCTGTAAAAAGGACTGCTGCAATCATACATATATTCATGTATCATTCCCTCCTTTTCACGGCACGATTATAACATAAATTAAAACAGGAATCGACACTTTTATAGCAATTATCAACATAAAAATAAAGTAATTTTTTCACATATTTAACGTCAAAGATAATTCATGACAACACTCATTATTTTTAATATAATGATTGCATTGGAGGCAACAACATGAAGAAATGGATCATTTTAGCTATATGCTGCTTTATCTGCCTATCTATTGGAGCATGTTCTCAGAAAATAGAAGAACAGGATGCATCTGATCAAGAACTGACAACTGTCATCAATGCGACAAACAATTATCTCAATTCTGCTGAATTCAAAGGACATACAGAGCTGTTTGAAACAACCTTTGCTCAAGATGCAAAACATCCCGAAGTAAAAGTCGCATTTACATTTAAGTATGATGATGTAGAAGGATTTGCCTATGATCTGATTCTTTTGAACATCATTGCAGATGCTGCATTAAATGACAATGGCGAAATCGTTGGCTTTGATGCCATTCAGGTGATCATTGACAACAAGGATGGAAAAGCTTACGATTCACTCACTTACAACACACAGCGCAATCAGTTCACAGGTGAAATCAAAACTTACGAAGATGCCATCATTGGATTTTTGAATTCTGGTGTTCTGATCAATGGCGGAAACGATTATCTCTGGTCAGAAAACGAAACCAGCACACGCTTTAATAAAGACAACATCAAGCAGATCAATGCTGCCCTTAACAATTAAGCCCTGTACAGGGCTTTTTTCATCTTGGTATCGACATTTACATGAAATATAGTCATGATACGTCTATCATTTCAAAAGGATTTATCATAGAACCATAACCACCGTTTGTCTGTACTGCAGTTTTTGCACATTGAAAATACGATTTGTGCAGCTATCCGCAAAACAAACATAAACTGAGCCATAAATTAAGCCATAAAATTGCAGGTCATTTTTATGGCTCAAACAGAAAAAAAGCCTTTAAATAAGGCTTTCTGAGTATCTGGTGCCGCATGGCAGAATTGAACTGCCCGCTCATCCTTACCATGGATGTGTGTTACCACTATACCAATGCGGCATGTGTACATTATATCAAAAAACAAGCACAATACAAGAAAAAAGAATCCTGAGCTGGATTCTTTATGCTTTTTTGATGCGTTTGTGTTTTTTCGGCAGCTGAGCTTCCAAAAGTTCAACAATGGCCTGGCGGTCTGTCTCATTGAATTTAAGCGTGACTGTTCCTTCTTCCACACCATCTTTCACCTTTTCACGAAATACAACGTACACCTGCATCGTCTGATCAGACGTTTTATAATCATAATGCGAAACTGCAGTATATGGAATCAAGGAACCATTGTAAACAAACCCTTCTGGTCCTGCCCCTTCTCTAAGACACAAAAACAATCCAACCATGGTGGTCATTGCTAAAGAGCGAATCAAGTCAAACAAATCTCTAAAACCTAGAATCATCAAGCCAAAACTCGCCGCAAAGCACACCATGATGAAAATACGATAACCATTCAAATACTTGCAGGCAATCGTAATCTGATTTCTCTGCTCGAACACCTTTTTCCCCATCCAAACTGCAGCACCTAGAAACAAAATCGTTAGTGCATAGTTGAAAATCTCCATTAGTAGCCTGCCTCCTTCATCATCAAAATGACATGAATGCGGTCTTTTGTCTGCGAACGGTCAATCTTAACATGTGAAGCACAGATACGCTTAGGATTCAGACAGTCAACACAGTTTCCCACTTTAGTGCATGGAGTATCCTTGTTCAAACGCACACAGTTTGCAGGGGCTGCAATCATTTGAATGCGTTCAATAGCAGCTGCTTCATCCTTTACCAGTTTGTTGATACCAGTCAGCACAACCACTTTCTTAGGACCATAAATCATCGCCGCAACACGGTTTCCGTTGCCATCAACATTCAAGAGCTTGCCATCCAATGTCAAAGCATTGGTGCTTGTCAGATAAACATCAGCATAGAAAGACTTTCTGAACACTTCCTGTGCATCTTCTGTATGATAGCGGTCAAGATATTCAATTTCCTTGTTGTTTTCCAGCCAGTCAATCACACCTGTTTCAAACAAAGTCATCGACCCTCCAACAGAAACCATATCATTAGGTTTGACTAGAGTTTTGATAAGCTCGAGTGCTTCTTTTTCATCTTCTACGATTGAACATTGAAACTGTCTTAGTTCCAGATTCTTTTTTGCAGTTTCTGCCTGAATTCTCTGAATTTGCTTTGTATTGCTGTCCATAAGTACCTCTTTCTATTCACATTCACATGGATTCAATTTTTCTAATGCTCGCTTGAACTGGGTTTCATACAGTTCAGTGTAAGTGCCATTCAACTTGACCAAATCATCATGCTGACCACGCTCAACTATTTCACCATCTTTTAGTACAAGAATTTCATCACAGGCCAAAACTGTGCTTAATCGATGGGCAATGATGATGCTAGTCTTGGATTCAATCAGCGGATCAATTGCACTTTGAATCAGATCTTCACTGATGGAATCAAGCGAAGAAGTTGCTTCATCAAAAATAATGATGGTTGGATTTTTCAGAAGCACGCGTGCAATTGACAGACGCTGTTTTTCACCGCCAGATAATTTTAATCCACGATTCCCTACTATTGTATCATAGCCTTCAGGCTGTCTGGAAATAAAATCATGAATATTCGCCTTTTTACAAGCTTCAACGATCATTTCTTCACTTGCATTCTCATTGGCATACAAAAGATTTTCACGAATTGTCCCATTGAACAGATAAGTTTCCTGCGAAACAAGACCTATCTGACTTCTTAAAAAGGAAAGATCCAGTTTTCTCACGTCAACACCATCAAATAGAACTTCTCCAGAAATCACATCATAAATACGAGGAATCAAATTGATGATGGTGCTTTTTCCAGAGCCGGATGGTCCTACAATCGCTATGCTTTTGCCCGGCGTTAACTCAAATGAAATATTTTTGAGAATCTGACGTTCTGGGCTATAGTGAAAATTCACTTCATTGAACTCTACTGATCCTTTGATTTCCTCTATCATCACTGGATGCTCAGGATTTTTAATTTCAACTTCCATATCAAAATAGTCAAAAATACGCTGAAACAGCGAGAGTGAACGAATCCAGTCCACACTGAAATTCAAAAGTGAATTCACTGGCTGATACATTCTTGCCAGCAATGAAACTAGAACGGTAATATCTCCGACTGTTAAATTCGCATCGTATTTCATCATCAAGATGCCGCCCACCAAATAAATCAGCATCGGGCCAATCGTAGAAACAGTACTTAGCACAAGTCTGAACCATCGCCCTGCCATACTTTCTTTGATATTCAATTGAACCATTCTGCGATTCACTTCTTCATAGCGTGCAGCTTCCTGTTCTTCTTTACTAAACAGTTTGACTAAAAGCTGTCCGCTTACAGAAAGAGTCTCATTTAAAATCCCATTGATTTCATCATGACACTTCTGTGCTTCATTGGTAATTTCCCAGCGAGTCTTACCAACCATTTTTGTTGGGATTGTAAAGATTGGTACAATGATAATGCCGATGATCGCCAGCAAGGCATTCTTTTGAAACATGGCAATCATTGCAACAATCAATGTAATGGAGTTGGAAAGAATCGAAACCAGGGTATTGGTAATAATCGACTGAACACCTGAAATATCAGAAGTCATGCGAGTGATGATATCCCCCTGATTGTTCGTAGTAAAAAAACGATGCGACATGCTTTGAAGATGACGAAACATCTGATTGCGCATATCAAAAGTAATGTGCTGTGCAATCCATGAATTGAGATAGCTTTGCAGCACATTGATGAGCTGTGCCCCAACTGTCACAGCCAGCGATAAAAGAATCAGTTGAATCAGTACACCTAAATCCTGTTTTATAAGACCTTCATCAATGATTTTCCCTGTAATAATCGAAGGCAAAAGGCTAAAACTGGAGGATAGTGCAATCAGCACCAAAACAAGTGTCATTTGAAAGGCATACGGCTTTAGATAAGATGCAATGCGCATTAACAGTTTTTTGGTTACTTTAGGCTTGTTTTTCTTTTCTTCTTCACTTAAATAGCGATTTCCTCGCATTCCTCTTTGAGACATTGTTTCCACCTCTTTCTTTAAAAAAGGATTTGAATCAAGAAGCTTGATTCAAATCCAATTCATCATTGATCAAACCACTGATTTCATCAATGGACTTTGAATGGATGATGCGCTCAATCAATGTCTCATCATCCATCATTTTTGAAGCCATAGCAGCTAATCGTTCCAAATGTGAAGTTTTATTTAATGATGCTAAAACAACAATCAAACGAACAGGTCCATTGATGGAATGAAAGTCAATTTCCTCATCAAAAACCGCTAGTGCCATCTCTGTTTTGAGCACATGTTCTGAAGGTTCAGCATGTGCTAAGGCAAACCCAGGCATTAAAACGATATAAGGTCCATGTGTTTCTATGCTTTGAACCATGGCATCAATGTATTCTTTATTAATAGATTCATCTTCCACAAGAATCATTCCAGCTTGATAGAGCGCATCCTGCCATGAATTCGCATGAAGATGAATCCGCATATTTTCTTTTCTAATGATCTCCATCGTACTTTCCTTTGTATTTCAGCACAAAAATCATTAGTAATAATACGTATGATTTCTAAGCAAACGGTCCATGTAGCGCATCACAAGCTGGCGTCCATATTCCATGCCGCCTTCCACATTGCCGCTTAATAGCACTGGAGGCTCAAAGCCTTGTGAAACCATCTTTTCAATCGCTTCCAGCATCACACTGTTTAAAATAACATCGGCACAGACACTGGAAGTTCCGCACACCTTGCTGCGCACGCCTTCAACTTCCATTGCAGCATCTCCTTCGCAGCTGTGCAGATCCAAAACGGCATCGGCCAAATCATGCAGATGAACACCTTCATGCTGATTGGCAATTTCTTTCGCAGTCACTGCAATCACACGGCAGCCTGCTTTTTTTGCACAGGATGCAATTTCTATCGGCAGCGGATTGCTTCCAGAATTGGAAATGATGATAAAGCAGTCCCCTGGACGAGCATCCACTTCCTGCATATACATTGTCCCAACGCCTTTGACTTTTTCATAGCGTCCCTGTGATGGCTCATCCAATAGTTTAACTGGGACAAGCCCGCCGGCACGCTGAGAAATTTCCATCGCAGCTGCTCTTGAATGACCGCTGCCAAAAGCCTGAACGATTGAACCTTTCATGATTGTATCTGCCACAATATCTGCAGCAGCATGAATCGCAGATTCTTCTTGAATCATAATTTCATTTAACAGTTTAGTAATATGCTCAAAATAACGCTGATATCCCATTTAGTTCCCTCCTAAAACAATCCTGCAAGCAGATTGTTGAGTATTCTTGCAATCGGTCCAAACAAAGAGAAATCATTTCCTCCTGACACAAGCAGCCAGTACTGAATCGTATTTCTAAACATCATCGCTGAAATGCCCACAAGGCCAACCATGATGATAGATGCCACGCAAGTACCTATGATTGTCCCCTTCAAACCTCCTTGTCCCTCTGCAATGACTGCAGCTGCTCCGCACTCAAAGAAGCAGGTAACAATCAGCGGTATCAATGCGACACCAAACACATTGAAAATATTGCAGATGACAAGCACAATGGAAGAAGCCACTAACGAAACAAGAAAACCAATAATGGCTGCGTTCGGTCTAAAGTTAAAGAGAATCGGTGCATCATAAGCAGGCAGCGCTCCTTTAATAAGCTTTGAAGAAATCGCTTCAAATGCTGGAACAATTTGTCCAATCAGCATGCGAACTCCCGCCAATAAAACAGTAAGTCCAGCACCAAAAATAAATCCCTTTTCCAATGCATAGAAAAGAATGCTTCCACCTGATGCATAAAGTGCATCCTTGAACACAAATCCAACAATCAGATAAACGATAAAGATCACAATAGATCCTGTAATCGCAATTTCACGGAAAAAAGAGAATTTCTTGGAAAGCTTCAAATCTTCAGTTGACTTTGAAGGATCACCAAACTTCTTAGCTACTGCCCCTGCAATCAAAGCCAAAATCCCCGAAGGATGACCGAGTGTAAAGGAATCATCGCCAATGACCTGAAAGACATACTTTCTTAAAATCCATGGCATAATTGACCAGTAAAGCGCAGAATAAAGTGCAGAAGTGATGATGATCATCCCTTCACTCAAGCCTGATTCAACTCCGGCTGCAACAAAAAGAAATGGGAACCAGAACAGCATATGACCTGTCAAAAAGACGGTTTTTATTGGAGTGAATTTTGCGATCAAAAGATGCAAAATCATACCAAAAAACATAGCCAAGCCAACAAGTCCGCCATAATTGGACAAAAATGCAGCATCGCTTGTCGTCTGTCCATCACCTGATGTCGCAATTCCAGTCAAAGATGCATCAGGAACAACAGCACCAATTAAAATATCAACAGCCAAATTGATGATTGTCATCCCAATAGCGGCAAGAAATGCCCCTTTCAGCACTTCATCCCAGCGCTTTTTATTGAGAATCAAACCAAAGGCAACGATCAATGCCATCAAAACAGGAGTATTTTTAAACACATGATCAATAAAATAATTCAAAACAACTTCCATACCCAAACTCCTTACTGCGGATGTTCATCCAGATATTTTTGAACAGCGCGCATCACTTCTTCAACATCCATATATCGCTGTACTCCATACACAGGAACATTCCAGCTGTCACCGATTTCTTCGGCAATCTGAATGGATGTAAACACCGCATCGCAAGGAATTCCTTTTGCACTGGAGATGTCAATGTTTTCTGCTTCTGCCTCAATTCCAAGGCGTCTTACCGCCTTTTCAATGGACATGCGAAGGATCATGGAAGAGCCAACGCCGAAACTGCAGACTGCTATAAATTTCATAGCTTCACCCGAATCACGATATGATTCTTTCCCTTTCCAGTGTCAAAAAGACACATTTATCTATAAACTGATTATATCACAGCGAAAAGACCTATAAAAACAGGGATTTTCACTTTTTCTCATTGCTGAAAGAACTTTCTAATTGGACACTACGCGTCGCAATCAAATCAGCTCCGCTTTGTGCTACATCATGAATGAAAACATCTCTTACAAAGACTGGTGCTTCCACTTTTAATGAATGTATTTCTTTCATGACCTCAAAGATTTTTTCTTTTGCAACAGGCTTGCTGGTCATGACAGGACAGCGATCATGGATGCCATGAATGACTTGAATTGTACTGGTGACCATGCGCACTGGATGAAGAATCTCATTCTCAGCATATTGAATACCTCTTGGACAGCCATTTCCTTGAATAGAAAGAATTTTACCTTCTTTCAATTCAATGGTCAGTGTACAGCCTTTAGGACAGGTAATACAGGTTAATTCCATGATGTCACCTCCAGTGTCAAATCATCTTCACACTGTTCAAGAAGTTCTTTTGTCACAGTGATCTCTTCCATCACAGATGGAAGAAGAGAAATCTTTTTCATTTTTTTCAATTCTTTTGTACCCGACTTCAAAACAACAGCACAGTTTTTCATAGGTGTTTTAACTCTAAAAAACAGTTTCGCATCACAAAAGTGAAGTATCTGCGGCAAAACATAAGAAACATTGCCTGCTGCACCTACCTGTACACATTTTTCTTGCTTCAAAGACTGAGTCAAATAGGCAGCAGCCCCCTGTCCGCAGCGCTGTCCTTCAGCATACACAAAATCCACCAGATCATGGACATGAAGCGAGTTTCCACAGGCAAATACACCATCCAGAGATGTCATACATTGTTCATCGACAACAGGTCCACGAGTTTTAGGATGAATCAAAGCACCTGCTTCTTCTAAAATCGTATTTTCAGGAATGAGTCCTACAGACAAAAGGACAGCATCGACTTCAAATCGTTTCTCAGTATTTTTGATGGGCTGAAGATGTTCATCAACTTGAGAAAGCACTGCAGCACTGACACGATGTTTCCCTTCAATTTGAGTAATCGTATGTGATAGATAAAGCGGGATTCCAAAATCATCCAAACACTGCTTGATGTTACGAGGTAGGCCATTGGAATACGGCATCAGTTCTGCTACAGCCACAACCTTTGCCCCTTCCAATGTCATGCGCCTAGCCATGATCAAGCCGATATCACCAGACCCTAAAATCAGTACACGCTTGCCGCACATCCATCCATCGATGTTCAGATATCGCTGTGCAGTTCCTGCAGTAAGAATACCAGCACAGCGCGATCCAGGAATTTGAATCGCTCCTCTGCTTCTTTCACGGCATCCAGACGCAAAAACAACAGCCCTTGCCTGTATTTTTTCTAAACCATGTTCAGCACTTGAACAGGTTAATATCTTGTCCTTTGTCATTGAAAGCACCATCGTACCGCATTGTATATTTACATCTGTATCTTTCAGCATCATAGCACAGCGCTCTGCGTACTCTGGTCCACTGAGCTCTTCTTTGAACGTATGCAAACCAAAACCAGTGTGTATGCACTGATTTAAAATGCCTCCTGTATCATTTTCTTTTTCCAGTATAAGAATGTCCCTGATACCAGCATTCCAAGCAGCCAATGCAGCAGACAACCCACCTGCACCAGCACCAACAATCACTAAATCTACTGTTTTCATGAGGGCCTCCTATCTTTTTTCAAGCAGCACATTGGAGCCAGCTTCTTCCAATACAATCTCATTCAATGACAGCTTCAGCTCTCTGGCAAGAATTTTTAGTACCAAAGGTTCACAAAAACCTCCCTGGCATCTTCCCATTCCAGGACGCAGGCGACGCTTTACAGCACCCAATGTCAAAACAGGTGTGTTGCGATGAATCGCTTCTACAATTTCTCCCTCACTGATTTGTTCGCATCGGCATACAATTTTGCCATAACGGCTATCTTTACTGATTTTATCATTTCGCTCTGTGTCGCTCATTTCACTTAAAAGTCTTTGCCGCAAAACAAGAGCCGGAAGATTATTTTTATTAAGCAATTGCAGCCGTTTAGAAACAAAATGCTCAATCATGTATTCACTAATAGCTGGTGCTGAAGCAATCCCAGGACTTTCAATAGCACCGCAGATAAGAAAACCAGGATTCAGATCATCTTCTTCCAACACGAAATCATGTGTGCTCCCACTAGGGCGATTGCCTGAAAATGTTCGAACCACTTGATTCATTGGCACATTCTTAATCAATTTGTGCATTTTTTCCCTTACTTCAGCTAAACCTTCCTTTGTTGAATCAACGTTTTCTTTTTCGTCGATTGGATCACTGGTAGGACCTAGAAGCAGATTGTGATGAATCGTCGGTACTAGAAGCACACCTTTTCCTTTTGAAGATGGAACAGGAAAAAGAATGATGCTTACAACAGGGTCTTTCAAATGATCCAAGACAAAATATTCCCCGCGTCGTGCAGTGATGGTGAATCCTGGATGAGGATTCACCATCGCTGTGACTTCATCAGCATGAACTCCAGCACAGTTGATCACAACTTTTGACATCATTTCCCCTTTTGAAGTGACAATTCGATATCCATGATTCATTTTTTCTATGGATGTGACTTCTGTGTTCAAATGAAGCTCAGTCCCTCTTTCAATCGCATTGTCCATCAAAACACACGATACTTCCCATGGCGTGATGATGGCCGTTGAAGGAAGCCAGAGTCCTTTCGTTACTTCATCAGAAATATTCTGTTCACGCGAAACAATCTCTTGATGTGTATGCACTTCAAAAGGAATATTACGATTTTCCGCCTGTTTGGCAAGCTGAAGCAATGTATCTTCTTCCTCAGCACCGCACGCTAAAACATAAGCACCAATCTTTTCATAATGACAATTCAAATCCTTACAGATTTGTTCGTACATTCTGCTCCCTCTGACATTCAAAAGGGCCTTTAAAGTACCATCTTTTGGATCATGGCCACTGTGTACGATGGCACTGTTAGCCTTTGTAGCACCTGATGCTACATCCATGTTTTTTTCGACAACGGCAATTTTCAAATCATATTTGGATAAATCATAAGCCAGAAAACAGCCAATGATTCCTGCTCCTATGATGACAACATCTTTCATGTCTATCCCTCCTTAAAAAAACAGGGCAAGGCATCCTGTGATGCTTCTGCCCTGTTGGTTTGTTATTCTGGATGATAGCTGCAGCAGCTCTGAACAGCCTTCTTCCATTCCTTTAAAAGATGTGAACGCTTTTCTTCTTCCATCTGTCCCAGATATGTATGAGAAATCTTCTGATTGGATTCAATTTCGCTCAAATCATTCCAGAACCCCACAGCCAGCCCAGCGAGATACGCTGCGCCCAGAGCCGTGGCTTCGTTGTTTTTAGGACGTTTCACTTCTCGGTCAAGAAGGTCTGCCTGAAACTGCATTAAAAACTGATTTCGTACAGCTCCACCGTCAACTTTTAGTGTATTGATTTTCATGCAGGCATCTTCTTCCATTGCCTCTAAAAGATCAGCTGACTGATAGGCCAAAGATTCCAGTGTCGCGCGGACCAGATGTTCAGCAGTAGTACCGCGAGTGATGCCAAAAATGGCTCCTCGGCATTTGTCATCCCAGTAAGGTGCGCCTAAACCTACAAAGGCAGGCACAACAATGACGCCATCGCTGTCAGCTACAGACAGTGCCATTTCTTCTGAATCAGAAGCTTTTTCAAGAAGATGAAGGCCATCTCTTAGCCATTGTATCGCAGAACCAGCCACAAATACGCTGCCTTCCAGTGCATAGCTGATTTCACCATCAAGTCCCCATGCAATGGTTGTTAAAAGTCCATTGTGAGATCTTCTAGGTGTGACACCAGTGTTCATCAGCATAAAACAGCCTGTACCATACGTATTTTTAGCCATACCAGGTTTAAAGCATGCCTGACCAAACAGTGCAGCCTGCTGATCACCTGCAATACCAGCAATCGGCACTTCATGATTAAAGAAATGATAAGGTGCAGTTGTTGCATAAATACAGCTTGAATCTTTGACTTCAGGAAGCATGCAGCGCGGAATATCCAAAAGCTCTAAAAGATCATCATCCCAGCACAAATCATAAATATTGTATAAAAGTGTTCTTGATGCATTCGTATAATCTGTCACATGTGCTTTTTCACCAGAAAGCTTCCATAAAATCCACGTGTCCATTGTACCAAAAAGCAGTTTCCCGCTTTCAGCCAGTTCCTGCCCATTGTCAACATGATCTAAAATCCATCTGATTTTTGTTGCGCTGAAATATGGGTCAATTCGAAGTCCTGTCTTGGAACGAATCATTTTTTCCGCCCCTTGACGTTTCAGCTGATCGCAGATTTCAGAAGTCTGGCGAGACTGCCAGACAATTGCACGATGAACTGGAAGCCCAGTTTCTTTGTTCCAGACGACAGTTGTTTCACGCTGATTGGTAATTCCAATCCCTTTGACCTGTGCAGGAGAAATACCTGATGTAGAGATTACTTCTGCCATGACAGCTAAAACAGACAGCCAGATTTCATTGGCATCATGCTCCACCCATCCAGGTTCTGGAAAATACTGTGTCAGCTCTTTTTGAGCTACATTGACAATTCTGCTGTCATGATCAAACAAAATAGCACGAGTACTTGTCGTCCCCTGATCAATCGCCATAATATATTCCTGCATAACTTCACCTACTCACTTTTTATGGAGTGCCTTCTTTCTTTTATTATCCTAAAAAATGCTGGAAAGCTCAAGAGCTTAACCAGCATTTCCCTTTTTTTTAGCCTATTCTTCTATGATCAGAAACAGTGATGACATATTCATCATCTTTGACATCCACAAGGAATGTTGCAGGTGTCATAAAATCTCCCTCAATGATTTTTTTTGCGATCAATGTTTCAATTGTACGCTGAATGTAACGTTTCATTGGACGAGCACCAAAGACTGGATCCACGCCGCATTCAATGATTTTCTCTTTCACTGCATCTGAAACAGACAAAGCAATATCTTTTAATGCGAGTCTAAGGGATAGTTCATTCAAAAATTTATCTGCAATTTTCTTAAGAACTTCAGTTTTTAATGCATTGAACACAATGATTTCATCAATACGATTGACAAATTCAGGCTTAAAGTATTTCTTCACTTCATTTTGATAAGCAGTATTTCTTATCTGATCATCTTGTTCAAAGGCAAACTGTGCCCCAAGATTGCTGGTCATGATGATCAGTGTATTTTTAAAATCAACTGTGACACCTTTAGAATCTGTGATTCGTCCATCGTCCAAAATCTGAAGCAGTACATTGAACACATCTGGATGAGCTTTTTCTACTTCATCCAGCAGGACAATTGAATACGGCTTTCTGCGTACAGCTTCCGTGAGCTGACCGCCTTCATCATAGCCTACATATCCTGGAGGAGCCCCAATCAAACGAGATACACTGTGCTTTTCCATGTATTCACTCATGTCAATGCGCACAATCTTAGATTCATCATCAAACAGCTGCTGAGCCAATGCTTTAGCTACCTCTGTTTTCCCAACCCCTGTAGGCCCTAAAAACAGGAATGATCCAATCGGTCTGTTTTCATCCTGAATCTGTGCTTTCGAGCGAAGAATTGCTTCTGAAACCAGTCTCAATGCTTCATCCTGGCCAATAACACGTTTCGCCAGTTCGCTTTCTAGTTTCAAAAGCTTCTGACGCTGAGTGGTCATCAGCTTTGCCACTTCAATGCCTGTCCAGCGAGAGACAATCTTTGCGATCATTTCATCATCGACAATTTCCTGAAGAATTTTGTCGTCATTTTGTTTCATTGCAGATTGTGTGATTTTCTTTTCCAGATCAGGAATGATTTGATACTGAAGACGTGCTGCTTCTTCATAACGTGCCTCATTTTGCGCCTGAGTGAAATCCAGACGAGCTTTTTCAAGTGCTTCTTTGTCTTTTTTTACAGCATCCAGCTCTTCTTTTTCTTTTTGCCATTTGGACTTTAAAATGGCTTCTTCTTCCTTTAGATTGGCCAGTTCTTTTCTCAGCTCAGCCAGTCTTTCCTTCGATTTTTCACTGATTTCCTTTTTCAAAGCTGTTTCTTCAATTTCCAGCTGCATGATTTTACGCTTGTATTCATCCAGCTGTGTAGGCATGGAATCCATTTCAACTCGGATACAGGCACAGGCTTCATCCACCAGATCAATCGCTTTATCTGGAAGAAAACGATCTGTGATGTAGCGATGAGAAAGCGATGCTGCTCCAATCAGTGCTTCATCAAGAATCTGTACTCCATGATGACTTTCAAAACGATCTTTCAAACCACGCAGAATGGATATTGTATCTTCCACACTTGGTTCATCTACCGTAATTTTCTGAAAACGTCGTTCCAACGCTGCATCTTTTTCAATGTACTTGCGATATTCATCAAACGTCGTTGCCCCAATGCACTTGAGTTCTCCGCGTGCCAGCATTGGTTTTAAAAGATTGGCCGCATCCATAGAGCCTTCTGTTTTCCCTGCACCCACTAAATTGTGAATTTCATCAATAAACAGAATGATTTCTCCATTGCTTTCCTTGATTTCTTCCAAAACAGCTTTCAGTCTCTCTTCAAATTCTCCGCGATATTTAGCCCCTGCAATCAGTGCACCCATGTCCAGTTCAATCAGTTTCTTGTCTTTTAAACCAAAAGGCACATCCTGATTCATAATACGCCATGCCAGTCCTTCTACGATGGCTGTTTTCCCAACACCAGGTTCGCCAATCAGCACAGGATTGTTTTTAGTTTTGCGGCTTAAAATCTGAATCACACGACGAATTTCATCATCTCGTCCAATGACTGGATCAATTTTTCCACTTTTCACTTCTTCTACCAAGTCTTTTCCATAATTCTTTAAAGCCTGTAGATTGTTTTCTGAATTCTGTGTATTCATTGTCTTGCCTCCTCTTCTTTCCTTGTCCTGAAGCTTCAGTGATTTTGCACTGATGCCTGTTTTTTCTATCAGTTCTTTTGTAATCTGAGCATTGTTTTCCAAAAGACCAATCAGAAGCGCCATTGAGCTCATGTATTCATCTTTCATGTTTTGTGAATATCTCAGAGCATTCTGATAAGCTTCATTCACAAAACGGTTTAAGGATGGCTGAGATCCACTCACTTTTGGCAAAGAATGAAGCGCATTGTTGACGATGGTTCGAATCAAGCGTACATCAATGTTCATCTGATTCAGCATGTTGACAATGGAATCATCATAAAGCATTGCCAGATACAAATGTTCACTGCTTAGCTCTGAATTGCGGTTTGCCTGACACATTTCAATCGCTTTCTGCAAAATGGCCAGACATCTTTCTGTCATTTTTTCTGTATTCATTGTCATCCTCCTTTTAGCACTTATATACATTGAGTGCTAATCAACTTGTTTTAGAAAAGGTACATTGTACCCTTTCTTATTTGAATGCGTCCTTGAACTTTTCAAAGACACTTTTTCCTTCTTTTCTGTTCAAATCTCTTAGCTTCATATACAGTTCCCTTTCTTCTCTAGAAAGTTTCTTTGGAATTTCTACAGAGATTTCCACATATTGGTCACCAGGTTCTGAATTTCTCAGATCCTTGACACCTTTGCCTCTGATTCTGAACTGAGTTCCAGTCTGCGTTCCAGCAGGAATCGTCAATTCTACTTCTCCATACACTGTTGGTACGTCAATGGTGCATCCTAACGCTGCATCAACATTCGAAATTGGCACATCAATATAAATGTTTCTGCCTTCTCGAACAAATTTTTCATGACTTGCAACAATGATTTCAATGAACAAATCACCATTTGGGCCGCCATTTGTCCCGCGTTCACCCTTGCCGCTGACTCTTAGCTGCTGACCAGACTGAATACCGGCAGGAATCTTGACTTCCACTTCCACACGCTTGTGTTCATAGCCTTTGCCATTGCACTTTGTGCACTTGCGAAGAATTTTCTTTCCTGTTCCGCCGCAGTCAGGACATGGGCCCTGCGTCTGCATTACACCAAAAACAGTTCTTTGCTGCTGCATGACACTTCCTGTTCCATGACAAGTAGAACATGTTTGAATATCGCTTTTTGAATAGGCACCTGTACCACTGCAGTCAGAGCATTGTTCATCCAGATCCACTTTAATTGTTTCTGTCTTTCCAAAAATGGCATCCATGAAACTAATGCGCATCTGCATATAGCGATCCTGGCCCTTTCTTGGACCATTGCTTGCTCGACGGCTTCCGCCGCCAAACCCACCGCCAAAAAATGAACCAAAAATATCATTCAAATCATCAAACCCAGCAGAACTGAATCCACCCTGACCAAATCCGCCAAAGCCTGCGCCATCCATGCCTGCATGACCAAACTGATCATATGTTGCCTTTTTCTGAGGATCTGAAAGCACTTCATAAGCTTCATTGATTTCCTTGAATTTTTCTTCTGCACCAGGTTCTTTGTTCATATCAGGATGATACTTTTTTGCCAAAGAACGATAGGCTTTCTTTATTTCTGCATCGCTGGCACCTTTGCTTAGTCCCAGCACTTCATAATAATCTCTTTTGTTCATAGCTTCACCTTTCCCTTAAGACTCTATTCACACTTTTGGGTGTGATCAAGTCTAGCACCCAGATGACTGTGAGGTTTCACACACTTAATCCCAGCGCATTGCGCCAGGATTGTGTGAATGATGGTTTGATTTAGTTCTTTTCTTTGAAGTCAGCGTCAACAACGTTGTCATCATTTGCGCCCATGTTTGGATCACCATAAGTCTGTCCAGACTGAGCGTTCTGCTGCTGGTACATTGCTTCTGCCATCTTCTGAGCGGCTGCTTCCAATTCATTCAGCTTGTTTTCAAGAGTAGCCATGTCATTGTTGTCCAAGCAGCTCTGCAGTTCATCGCGCAGCTTCTGAACTTCAGCTTTCTGTTCAGCTGTGACATTGGCATTGTCCTGCTTCAAAGTTTCATCAATCTGATTGATGAAGTTTTCAGCACGGTTACGTGTTTCAATCTCTTTCTTCTTCTTTTCATCAGCATCTTTGTTTGCTTCTGCATCTCTTACCATGCGGTCGATTTCTTCATCAGACAAACCATTTGATCCAGAAATTGTGATGGACTGTGCATTGCCGTTTGCCTTATCCTTGGCAGAAACATGCACGATACCGTTAACGTCGATATCAAATGTAACTTCGATCTGAGGAACTCCGCGGCGAGCTGGTGCAATACCAGTCAGCTGGAAGTTGCCCAAAGTCTTGTTGTCGGCTGCCATTGGTCTTTCACCCTGCAGAACGTGGATATCAACAG
>JAFQKG010000079.1 GCA_017397025.1 Erysipelotrichaceae bacterium
CCATAATTCTCCATTTTCATCCGGCATAAGAGTGATAGACTTATATCCGCCTGTAATGCTTCCTGATGAAGAGTACATGACACCAATCAGCTCATGTTCGCGATAATTGATCATGCCATCTTTATCAAGAGGTTTGATAAAGACCTTCATTAAAATCAATAGAACAGCACATATAATTAAAAGTGCAATGAATATATAAAGTAATTTCATAAGCGTTTTTTTCATGTTTATCCTCTCGCATTAGTGAGATAGACACTGTAATCAATGCCATCTCCTGGATAAGTATAATGTGTGGTGCATGATGAATCAGTATAGAGTTCATGCAAATCGAAACATGCTGGAACTACTTCCCAATTTGCAGGAACATTCAGCGTTTTATTAAGATGAATCGAGTAGTCCCCATCATACACATCTGCAATGATTTCAACTTTTTTATGAGGACCGTTTAAATCTTCCAAAAGTTGGTTTCCTTCAAATTCTGCATCATAAACGACGTTAATTTGAGGGCCGGTATCATCTGGAAACTGTATGGACTGTATCGCTAAATTCGATTTATCTACTATGATTTCATAGCTATAATCCTTGGTATGTTGAACAGATAGGCGATAGTTTAAATCATCCTCTTCAATGATGTCTATCATACTATTCTCAAAATAACGAGACAGTACAGTTTCATGGTTGATCCAAGAGTCATTATCAATGAGCTGTTCGACATAAACTGATGCAGTTACTTTATTTTCAATAATGTGAACATTAAAACAATTATAATGAAAAGACTGTGACGCTATTTCTTTGTTGTAATAGGAAGTATAACTATTTGCAATACTGTTATTGTAGAGCGTATATTCATCTGTGCTGTAATAGTCATTTGACTTTTCTTCAATGCAGACAGTTTGTGCGTTTGTTAGTAAAGTGCTCATCTGGTTTGCTTGAATCAGATCACTGACAAATAGTTCTGCATCTTGTGTAGTCTTTTCCAAGTTTGAAATTACTTCTGCAGGTGAATCATTATTAATAGTGCATCCGCAAAGCATGATTAGGCAAATTATACTTATAATTCCTCTTTTCACTTTTCATTCCCTCCATTTCGAATTAGTTCTCGCTGCAAGGAATATTGAGCTGTGCTTTTTCACAAGCTAGTTTAATTTCGCGCTGCATGATACGTCGGGCATGATAAATGTTCTCTTCTGCAACCTTAGCAACAACCATCAGTTCGATATGAGTTTCTGCAAGTACGTCTACTCCTTTATAAACTGGAGCTTCTTTAAAAATGTGAGGATATTCTGATGGTAGTTCAGTCAATGCTTCTTTTACTGCAGCTTCTGCTTTTTCAAGTGTATCTAGATAACTGATGGGTACATTGACAACTGCAACAGATGTTACTTCTGACAGGTTAATCAGTGAACTGATTTCTGAATTGTTGATAATACGAATGTTTCCTCCGTTGTCGATAATGCTGACAGTGCGTAATCCGATAGATTTAACTTCTCCTCTGAATCCATCAATGGTAATGATATCTCCAACTTCAAATTCTCCTTCAAATACGATGAACAATCCAGTGATGACATCTTCAATTAAACTTTGAGCACCAAAACCAATGACAATGCCGACAACTCCAGCGGATACAAACATGGATGTAGTGTCCACTCCAAAACAACCTAGTGCAATAATAACAGCGACAATGTAAATAACATATTTCAATAGATTACCAATCAGTGTTCGAATTGTCTCAGAACGATGACGTTTGAAATGAAGTTTTCCAATGATAAACTTGCAAATTTCAGAAAGCAAGTAAGCACCAATCATTGTGAGAATTGCTGCAGCAAAAGCAAGTGGTGTCAGGTTTGAGAGGATAGTCGTTGAAAAATGTTCATGTATGAATTGGTCAATTATTTCTTTTGTCTGATTTGGTAAAAAGACAAGGAATGATGGATGAAACATTGCAATGATGATCATAAATAAAATGAGGAATAGAATAAATCTCCCGATATTGTTTTTCTTGTTCATAATGATTTCCTTTCTGTTATTGTCTCAGTCCACAAGTACTGCAGATGTAGGTTACTGCTTCTGGATTGGATTCATCGATAACCCAAGAATGATAATTTGAATTAGGTGATCCATCTGCTGGAATCACTTCAGCAGCTCTTATCACGGTGCCACAGGTGTCACAAATGCTGCTTGCGGTATAACCATCTGCAACACATGTCGGCATTTGTGCTTCAATTGTAATGATATTGTGTCCATAGGCTTGAATGACATCTTGAGCGACAATTACTTCATTGCAGTCTGCACAAATGACTCCATCAGACATGCCTTCATTTTCACAGGTTGCCTCATATCCTGGAATAGTGATTTCATTGTGAGAAGCAGGGATTGTTCTTTGCTCAACTAATAATGTTCCACAAGTTGAACACTGACTTCCTTCAGTAAGCCCAGGTGTCGTGCATGTTTTTGCAACTCCAGCAAGTACTTGAGGAATATGATCACCAGTTGTAACAGTTTGTTCCTTCAAAATTGTATTGCAGAGTGAACATTTGCTTCCTTCGCTTAATCCAGTTTTCTGACATGTAGCAGCAACAGCAGGAATGATTTGAGGTGAATGATCTCCAATGATTGTTTTTTGAGGAATTAAAACTTCACCACACACTGAACATTTGCTTCCTTCGCTTAATCCAGTTTTTTGACATGTAGCAGCAACAGCAGGAATGATTTCTGGAGTATGACTTGCCTGTATGATGGTCTGTTCTTTTAAAACTTTGCCGCAGATAGAACACTGGCTTCCTTCTGTTAATCCATTTTGAGTACAGGTTGCATCTATTCCGGCAATTGTGACAGGCTTATGTTGAACTTTGATGACTTCCTGTTTTTTCAGAATTTGTTTGCATTTGGCACATTGAATTCCTTCAGTTAAACCAGTTGTAGTACATGTTGCTTCTTTTCCTTTAAGTATGATTTCTTCATGAGATTCATTTAATACCTGCGATTCGACAACAGTGTTGCAAAGAGTACAGATTAAATCCTGTTGTCCTTGCGTTGTGCAGGTTGGCTTTACAATAATAGTCCACTGATCAGTTATATGATTGCCTAGTGGAATTATTTTTTCTTCTAACCGTTCATGACAATAGGTACAAATGAGTTCTTCTTTGCCTTCATGCAAACAAGTCGCATCTTGGGTAGTTGTCCATATAACGTCTTTGTGATTTGTTTTTGGAAGTTTTCTTGTTTCTTTTATTTCATTGCAATCTTCACAAATGAGGGATTCCAATCCTTCTTCAAGACATGTTGGTGTTTTTGTAATGATCCAGGTGTACATATGTTCATGTGCAAATGTCATCACTGCGGCTGACATCATTGCAGTCACTGTAATAGCTCCCATTTTTAAGATTCGAAACGAGGATTTTGAATGACGAATCTGATGTTTTTTTCTTGCCTTCTTTTTATTCGGATATATTTCATTTTGTTCTATGTCATCAGAAGTTTCATATAAGTCTTTGCTGCTCAATCCAATTTCTACGTCTCGGTTAAATTCGTCTGCATGAAAGAATTGTTCATTATGCTGCTCACTTTCATGCAGTGCTGCATATTCATTGCTTTGTAGGGTTTCAACTTTGAATTCTTTGTCGTGATGCATGGCGCCACCTTCTTTCAACCACAAAGGATTCATTTTCCTATTTAATTCTATTATCGTTGCTTTATTTCTTAGATAAAATAATCTGTAAGGGTAATATACAAAAAAACAGGGGTAATTATGAGGGTAAAATAAAAATAATATTCACTAAACAGTGAATATTATTTGATTTTTGAAATAGTTTTAATAATTTCAGTTCGATTGCTGATATTCAGTTTAGAAAAGATATTCGAAGTGTGTTTTTTAACAGTATTTTCTGAAACACATAATTCTTCTGCAATGTCTTTTCTTTTTTTGTTTTGAATCAGCAATTGAAACACTTCAATTTCTCTTGGCGTCAGCTGAGCAACTTGTGGCCAGATACGGATGATTTCATCTATATTGATGCTTCCATCCGATTCAAACATTGAATGAGCATCTTGAGATTCAGGTGAATCAATGACCATTGTAATCATGGAATGCTCTGTTAGATGCTGTTCTTTTTCATAAAAATCTTCCATCATATTGTACAGTGAAAGCAAATAAGCTTCTGTAATGATATAAGACACAGATAGAAATTCAAAGTGGAAATGATATATTTGACCTAAAAACCATATCAGAATATTACAGGAAACACATGCAAGAAGGTGGAGAACAAGCTTCAATGAAGTGTTCTTTTTTGTGTAATAAGCATACAGGATGACGATTGCCATTGATGTGAAATAAAACAGCAGATAGCCGTAATAGACTAGATGAAGAGGACCATAGTCTTTTACCAAATAAGACCCTGTGTCGGAGACAATTAGTTCAACGCTTTGATAATAGAGTGTGCTATATCCTGGGGAAGATGCAAGAAAATAAACAAGGACACTGATAAAAATAAGAACTGAAATAGTCCAGCGAGGAATTTTGATTCTTGACTCTTCAGCAATGATCATAAGCATGAACATTGGAAGAAAAACTGCACCAAGATATGAAATCCTGTTTGCAAGCAAAGCTTCTGAAACAGAAGTAGAAGAGGATAAGAAAGTATATCCGATGTTGATTACAAAAACTGCTGAGTAGAGAAAAATAAACAAAGTTTCTCGTTTTTTGACAATGGTCATGTAGCCAAGAAGCAGGATAAAAGAAATCATCGTAGTGATTTGATAAGCACTGGTTAGATTGAAAGAAGCCACAACTGTCTGTAGCTCACAATAAGCATGAACAGGAACAATTTGACATACTAGACAAACAATCAATGCAGTCAATGTAAAAAATGAGGAAAAGAAATGTGATTTAATTACAGGTTTCATTTTTACCTCCTTTGCGCATGAGTGTTTCATCTACAGATTTATTGTAGCATACTTTTCTTTTTTTGCACTTTTAAATCCAAGTCAAAATCTCTATTAGAGTGTTTTTGAAGAAAAACCACCCTAAATATTACCCTAGATGTAATCCTTGGGTAATGGTTTTCTTATTTGTGGATTGATATAAAAAAATTAAGAAAAGGTGAGTGATGAAATGAAAAATATCATCTTAAAAAATATGAAAAATCATTCGAATCAGAGTCACTTTTTGTTTTCAGTGTCCTGCAGCTGCTGCGGCAGGACATGGAACAGTCCTCCAGTTCTCTATTCGAAGTCAAATGAAGTTCCCGCTAACGAATCAAAACGTATCATTTTTCAAAGTATTTACAACCATGAAATGGAAAAAGCTGCAGCACTTGCATTGAATGAAGCAAGAACACATTTTAATTTCTGCCCGATGTGCAAGAAGCTTGTATGCAACAATTGCTTTATGATTTGTGAAGACATTGATATGTGCATTAGTTGCGCTAAAGAACTTGAGGAACAAGGAGAAATTGTTTCGTCATAGCAAATGAGAGGAGAAGATACACATGAGCCGATATAAAAAATTAACATTGCTGCATTCAAATGATTTGCACGGTGATTTTTCAGAAGAACAATTGAATGAAAAGCTTGTTGGTGGAGTCAGCATGCTTTCTGGATATGTTGATAAGGTGCGCAAAGAAGAAAAAAACACATTGTACTGTATTGCAGGAGATATGTTTAGAGGATCTGTTATTGATTCTGAATTTAAAGGAATGAGTACAATCGAAATTATGAATGCCATTGCCCCTGATGTTGTGACCTTAGGGAATCATGAAACTGATTATGGCATTGCACATCTTCTTTTCCTTGAAAAATGTGCGCGTTTTCCAATTATTAATGCCAATCTGTATATCAAATCTAATTACGCTAGATTGTTTACACCTCAGATTGTACTTGAAGTCGATGGCATGAAAATTCTTTTTATCGGGATTTTGACTGAAGAAGTGATGTCACAGACCAAAAACGAAGCTATCATTGGTTCATTTGTTGATATTCATGAAGCTGCATTGGAAATTGGAAAAATCTGCAATGCATACAATGCATCAGATATTGATTTGACTGTCCTATTAACACATATAGGGTTTGAAGAAGACAAGCTGCTTGCAGCACAGCTTGATCCATCCTGGGGTGTTGACTTGATCATCGGAGGTCATTCACACACATTCATTGATGAACCTGCTGTTGTCAATGATATCGTCATTGTTCAGGCGGGCACTGGAACTGATCAGATTGGACGATTTGATTTGACAATTGACACGTACAACAATGACATTGAAGATTTCACTTGGAAAACCATCCCTATTGTGGAAAGCAATTGTCCTAGAGATACTGATATTGAAAGAATACTCAATTCTTATAAACAAGAAACAGATAAAAAATATGGAAGAACCATTACGCGATTAAGAAGAACATTGACTCATCCTAAGAGAGAAATGGAGACGGAGCTTGGCGGTTTATTATCAGATATCGTCAAAGATTCGTTAGCCTTGGATTTGATGCTTTTTGCTTCTGGCAACGTGCGCACAAAACAAATGGGACCTTTGGTAACTTATCAGGATCTGGTAGAGTGCATTGCTTTTGATGATAGTGTTCACATGATGTATATCACTGGTGCCCAACTTAAAAGAATGCTGAAATTTATGCTTCGAGATGAAGTGTGGCAAGGTGCACATAATGAATTTTATCAGCTGTCAAAAGGCATGAAAGTTGTTTATGACAGAAAGTCGCATGAAATGCTTGAATTCTCATATGAAAATGAACCTATTTTAGATGACCGCTTGTTTAAGGTAGGACTTCAGAATTATCATTTTCTCAATTTCACAGATTTTTTCAATGTACCTATCGAAGAAGTTGAAGCCAACAAAAAGTCTGTCGTGATGACAACTTCAACTAGAGATGTGATTGAAGAGTATTTGATTTCTCATCAGCATCTTGATCGTGAAATTGACGGAAGACTTACATTGATTTAAGGAGGCTATTATGGAAAGATACAAACAACTTACTTTGCTTCATTCAAATGATATGCATGGTGATTTTCTTGCTCAGGAGCTTGATGAAAATCTTGTTGGCGGTGTCAGCATGCTTTCTGGATATGTTGATAAGGTAAGAAATGAAGAAAAAAATGTTTTGTACTGCATTGCAGGGGATATGTTTCGTGGATCAGTGATTGACTCAGAGTTCAAAGGCATGAGTACTGTAGAAATCATGAATGTCATTTCTCCTGATGTTGTTACTTTAGGCAATCATGAGACGGATTATGGTGTTACTCATCTTCTCTTTCTTGAAAAGTGTGCTCGATTTCCGATTATCAATGCCAATCTATACATTAAATCCAATTATACGCGTCTCTTTAATCCACAAATTGTCCTAGAAGTTGATGGCATGAAGATTCTGTTTATTGGCATCATCACTGAACAAGTCATGTCACAGACACGAAATGAGTCCATTGTTGGAGCCTTTGTGGATATTCATGAAGCAGCAGAGGAAATTGGGAAAATCTGCAATGCGTATCATGCGATAGACATTGATTTAACTGTTCTGTTGACACACATTGGATTTGAAGAAGATAAGGCATTGGCTGCTGCACTTGATCCTGCGTGGGGAGTTGATGTCATTATTGGTGGGCATTCACACACATTTATTGAAGAACCTGCTATAGTCAACAATATTGCGATTGTTCAAGCAGGGACTGGAACTGATCAGATTGGACGATTTGATTTGATTGTAGATACATTTAATAACTGCATTGAGAGCTATGAATGGAAAACCATCCCAATTCAGGAAGATACTTGTCCAAAAGATCCGAATATTGAAAGAATTTTGAACTCTTACAAACAAGAAACGGATAAAAAATATGGACGTATGATCACTCGTTTTAAAAGAAAACTGACTCATCCAGTACGTGAGCAAGAAACAGAGCTTGGAGGTTTATTGTCAGATGCACTGAAAGAAAGTTTAGGTTTAGATATCATGCTTCTTGGATCTGGCAGCGTGCGAAATGAACAAATGGGGCCACTGGTTGTCTATCAGGATTTAGTGGAATGCTACCCATATGATGACTCTTTACATCTTTTAAAGGTAACGGGAAATCAGTTGAAAAGAATGCTCTTGTACATGCTTCGTGATGAAGTATGGCAAGGGGCACACAATGAGTTTTATCAGCTTTCAAAAGGTTTAAAAGTTGTTTATGACAGAAGCAAAAGTGAAATGCTGGAATTCTCTTTTGAAGGAGAACCTATTGATGATGATCATATCTTTAAGCTAGGACTTCAAAAATTTCATTTCCTGAATTTTGATAATTTCTTCCATGTTCCATTAGCGGAAGTTGAAGCTGTTGCTAAACCGATAGTTATTGCAACAAGTGTTCGTGATGTGCTTGAAGAATATCTGTTAAATCATCAGCATCTTGACCATCAAATTGATGGGCGATTAACCCTTCTTTAAAAACAGGCATAAATATATGAGCAGATATAAGAATTTGATATTGCTTCATTCTAATGACATGCATGGGGACTTTTTTGCAGAACATCTTGATGACCAGCTTGTTGGAGGCGTAAGCATGCTTTCAGGGTATGTTGATCATGTTAGAAATACCGAAAAGAATGTACTTTACTGCATTGCAGGAGATATGTTTCGAGGCTCAGTGATTGATTCTGAGTACAAGGGGATCAGTACAATTGAAATCATGAATGCAATTTCACCTGATGTTGTGACACTTGGCAATCATGAAATTGATTATGGTATCGCTCATTTGCTGTTTTTGGAAAAGTGTGCGCGGTTTCCTATCATCAATGCAAATTTATATGTCAAAACAAATCATGCGAGACTGTTTAAATCGCATCTGATCAAGGAAATCGACGGCATGAAAATCTTGTTTATAGGAATCATTACTGAAAATGTGCTGCGTGCTGCAAAAAGCGAAGAGTTTGTTGGAACAATCATCGATGTCAATGAAGCAGCACAGGAAGTAGGTAAAATTGCCAATGCCTATCGTTCAACTGATATTGATTTGACTGTTCTTCTTACGCATATTGGATTTGAACAGGACAAAGAGCTTGCTGAAAAGCTTGATCCTGCATGGGGAGTTGACTTGATTATTGGCGGACACTCTCACACGTTCTTAGAGCAAGCTGCTGTTGTCAATGATATTGTTATTGTTCAAGCAGGTACTGGAACGGATTTGATTGGACGGTTTGATCTTATTCTTGATACGGACAACAACTGTATTGATTCTTTTAAATGGTGCTGTATTCCAATTGATGAAATGAATTGCATGAAAGATGATTCAATCGAACAGCTGATTCTTTCATATAAGATGCATACCGATAAAAAGTACAACAGAGTATTGACACGCTTTTATCGTCAATACACTCAGTTTAGCCGCATTGGACAAAGTGAACTTGGCAGTTTATTCACAGATATTCTTGCTTCTAAAAAATCTCTTGACATCATGTTTCTAGCATCAGGAAGTATTCGTTCATCAAAATTAGGACCGCTAGTTCAATATGGAGATTTGATGAGTGCTTTTCCATATGACGGACCTATCTATCTAATGAAAATTAAAGGATCAGTTTTAAGGCAAATGATCCAGTATATGCTTAGAGATGATGTGATTTACGGAAGATGCAGCGGATATTTCCAAGTGTCAGAAAAACTCTGCGTTGAATATGATGCATTTCATCATTGTTTCTTGAAGTTTGAGATAAATGGCAACCCTGTACAGGATGAACAAATTTATCGAATTGGACTTTTAAAATATCATTATTTGAGCTTTGAACAGTTTTTTGGATCTTATAAACAAGAAATTGAAGAACTGTATCCATCGTCTATCATTGCTTCATCTGCAAAAGATATCCTTGTAGAAGCCTTGAGCAGCTTTCAGAAAAAAGATGTATCAAGCGAGGGACGAATTACACTTATTAATAAAAGTCAATATTAACATAAAAGAAAGGAGATTAATATGGGACTTATTAAAGCAGCTTTAGGAGCAGCATCTGGTGTGCTTGCTGATCAGTGGAAAGATTATTTCTACTGTGAATCGTTACCTGCAGATGTGCTTGTTGTGAAAGGAAGGAAAAGAGTATCTGGACGTTCTAGCAACACAAGCGGATCTGACAACATCATTTCTAATGGATCTATCATCAATGTTGCAGATGGACAATGCATGATGATTGTTGAATCAGGCAAAATTGTTGATCTGTGCGCAGAACCGGGAGAGTATACCTACGATACCGGAACTGAACCATCTTTGTTCAGTGGTGACTTGGCAGAAAATATTGGTGCAGTTTTTGCTGAAGCAGGAAAGCGATTTACTTTTGGCGGAGAAGCTGCTAAAGATCAGCGTATTTATTATTTCAATACAAAAGAAATCATGGGCAATAAATATGGCACAGCAAATCCTGTTCCATTTAGAGTTGTTGATGAAAGAGCTGGAATTGATATTGATATTGGTCTTCGTTGCTTTGGAGAATATAGTTATCGTATTGTAAATCCAATGCTGTTTTATCAGAATGTCTGTGGTAATGTCTCTGATACGTTTGTTCGTCAGAAAATTGAAGGTCAGCTAAGAACAGAATTTTTGACAAAACTTCAGCCTGCATTTGCTAGACTTTCTGCCATGGGAATTCGCTATTCTGCAATTCCAGGACATACTGCTGAGCTTTCTGAAGCACTTCGCGAACAGCTGGCAGCTTCATGGGGAAATCGATTAGGAATTGAAGTACAGGTTGTTGGCGTTTCTTCAGTTCGTGCCAATGAAGAAGATGAACAAATGATCAAAGATATGCAGCGCACAGCTGCTTACACCGATCCTAAATTAGCTATGGCGTATATGGTTGGATCTAAAGGTCAGGCAATGCGTGATGCTGCAAACAATGCAAACGGAGCAGCAATGGGCTTTATGGGCATGAACATGGCAGGTGGCATGATGAATGACAACACAATGAATACACTTCATCAGATGCAGGTTGAACAGGCAAGAGCTCCAAAACAAGAAGCAACTCCAGCTCATGCAATGGGATGGAAATGCAAATGCGGAACAGTCAATCAGGGGAAATTCTGCCTAGAATGTGGTTCACCTAAACCTGTTGCAGATAGCTGGACTTGTGCGTGCGGTTCTGTCAACAAGGGGAAATTCTGTCCTGAATGCGGCGCTAAAAAGCCAGCAGGTATACCTCAGTACAAATGCGATAAATGTGGATGGGAGCCTGAAAAGGGAACAAACCCGCCAAGGTTCTGTCCAGAATGCGGCGATCCATTTGATCAGGGCGACATTATTTAGCTAAATAAAATAAGTGAAGGAGGACAATATGGGATTATTTGATAAATTATTTGAAAAGAAAATCTGTGCAATCTGCGGTAACGAAATCAAGCTGTTAGGTAATCGTAAGCTTGAAGATGGTAACATGTGCAAGAACTGTGCTGAAAAGCTTTCTCCTTGGTTTAGTGATCGTCGTTCAAGCACTGTTGCTGAAATCAAAGAACAGCTGGCATATCGTGAAAAGAATTTGGAAACTGTTAAAGAATTCAGAGTGACTAGAACGATTGGCGGAGATGATGTGAAAATTCTTTTAGATGAGCCTGCACGTAGATTTGTTGTGACTTCTGCCAGAAATCTTGTTACAGAAAATCCAGATGTTATTGAGTTTGCCAATGTAACTGGATGTAAAATCAATATTGAAGAAGACAGAGAAGAAGTAAAACGTCAGGACAAAGAGGGAAACATGGTTAGCTTTAACCCTCCGCGTTATACTTGTGAATATGATTTCTATGTAGAACTTTATGTGAATCATCCATATTTCAATGAAATGAATTTTAAATTGAATTCTACAAGTGTAATGACAACTCCTGAAAATGGTGTTCCAGGGAATCGTATGCCAAATCCTCGCTTTAATCCTGAATACAAGCAGTATGAAGAAATGGGACAGGAAATTGTTGAAATTTTAACAGATGTTCGTCAGCAGGCACGTGATGAAGAAGCTGCAGCAGCAGCTCCAAAAACTGCTGTTACATGTCCATGGTGTGGTGCGACAACAATGGCTGATGCCAATGGATGCTGTGAATTTTGCGGCGGATCTTTAAAATAGGGCAATAAAATGAATGCAAAAACTTCTGTGTTGCATTCAGCTTCCTAAAGACACAGATTTTTAGGGTGAAAAAAAGGGAGCATTGCTCCCTTTTGAATAAAATAGAAAGGTTGTAGGAATATGACAGGTCAAATTGTCAATTATCAATGTCCTGCCTGTACTGGACCACTTCATTTCAATGGAAGCAGCGGTATGCTTGAATGTGATTACTGTTTTAGCAAATTTACTGTAGAAGAAATTGCAAAACATTATGAATCACAAAATACAAAGGCTGCAGAAGCGTTTTCTGAACAGAAAGAAACTGACTGGGATTTGTCAGAACTATCTTCGCAGTGGGAAAACGCAGATCAAATGAAGGCTTACATCTGTCCTTCATGCAGTGCAGAACTTATCTGTGATGAACATACAGCAGCGACAAAATGTCCGTACTGTGGAAATCCAACTGTTGTTCCAGGACAGTTCAAAGATAGCTTAAAACCTGACTATATACTTCCATTTAAGTACAGTCAGGATGATGCTATTGAAGCTTTAAAAAAATATTACAGAGGAAAGAAGTTTCTTCCAAAAGAATTTAGTGAACAGAATCATATTGAAGAAATACAGGGAGTTTACGTCCCGTTTTGGATGTTTGATGGAAAAGTTCATGCAAATATTACATTTGATGCGACAAAATCACATTCTTTAAAACAAGGTCAATTTTTGATTACCAATACAGATCATTTTGATGTGCATCGTGTAGGAACTGTATCTTTTGAAAAAATACCTGTTGATTGCTCAAAACGTATGCCGGATGGTCATATGGATGCAATTGAACCTTTTGATTATTCAATGCTGAAAGAGTTCTCTACTGCCTATTTACCAGGATATCTTGCAGAACGATCTTCTCTTTCTGTAAAAGAGTGCGTGGATAGAGCAGATGCTCGTGTGCAAAACAGTACTGTTCAAATAATAAAAGAAGATGTTATTGGTTATGAATCTATTACAGAAAAACAAAGAAATCTGCAGATTGAACGGGGAAAAATACATTATGCCTTACTTCCTGTATATCTTTTAGCAACCAAGTATCAAAATCAGGATTATCTTTTTGCAATGAATGGACAAACTGGAAAGCTGATTGGAAATCTTCCTGTGGATAAAACGAAATACTGGACTACTTTTCTCTCCATTTTCGTTGGAGTGACACTTGCAGCAGGCACATTGTTATGGCTAATGCTTTAGGAGGAACGCTATGATGAGGAAAAAAAGATGTTTAGGTTTAATGAACATGTTAATCGCTGTTTTTCTTGTTTTGTTGTTTAGTGTGCCTGTTTTTGCAGAGAATGATACTCTTTTGATACTTGATGATGCATCTGTTCTTTCTGAAGAAGAATATGCTGAGTTGTATCTGCATGCGTATGATATTACTGAAAAATACGAATGTGCAGTTCATATTGTAACAATTGACGATCCAGATTTAGATATGAACTCCATTCAGCAGTTTTCTGAATCGTTGTATTTGTCATCAGACCAATTTGGATATGGTCCATCAAAAGATGGCTTTATGCTTGTGGTAAATGTTTCTGAAAGATGTTACTGGCTACTGGCCTATGGTGATTTTGGGAACATGGCATTGACAGATTATGGTAAAGAAATCATGAGCGAAGAATTTCTTGATGATTTTAGTTTCGATGACTGGCCAAGGGGGTTTCAAGACTACTTGAATTTTTCTGAACAAGTACTTGAAATGGCAGTGGATGGAGCTCCACTTGATAAGGCTGAGCAGCCAGCAAGTCCTTTGACTTCGTATGGTATTGGGGCTTTTTTTGCACTGATTGTTTCTTTTATTACATGTGAATCATTTAAAGGGAAGATGCAGACAGCTGTTAAATCTTCTTACGCACATCATTATATTGATATGTTGAATACAAATATAGAATTTAGAAATGACCGCTTTGCCTATCGAACGACAACTCGTTCGAAAATTCAGTCCTCAAAATCTAAAGAAGGGGGAACAACGGTCAACAAAAAGGGTTTTTCTGGAAAAGGTGGAAAGTTTTAAGGAGGTTTTTATGGAAAAAGTATTGATGGTACTGCTTGCATTTTTTATCTCATTTTCAATGACTGCTTGTGGAAATGAGCAGCCTGATGAACCTTCGAACACACCAGATACTTTAATTGAACATACAGTGGACAAAAATAATGATTCTTCTGAACTGTTGATGATTCGTCAATCATTGATTGAAACCCCGTATGTTCTTGGCGTGGCGTATTTGGGACAATTCGATGAAGAAGTAGATGATCTTGAAGACTATTTAGAAGAAACAGGATTAGATGAATCTTTTTCATTTATTTTAGATTTGTCAGATGATCAGTTTGTTACATTTGAAGGACAGGAGCTTTATTTGCTTGTTCCTCGTGATGAAGATGCCCAAATCACAGTCTATGATTGGGTTGTTGATGAATATAATGATTATTCTGGCGAGGCTGGTGATATGCGTTTTTCTGCAGAAGGAGAAGCTGTTTTAGTGTTAGGTAATAGGAGTGAAATCGTTCCTAACTTTGTTGTTGAAGTAGTATGCCAAGATGGAACAGAACTTTGGTATACACCATGTTTAAGTGGCTTTGATGGTTTATTGGAAACACCAGATGAAGAGAATGTTGTCTTTGATTTAACACCATATGAATTTTTTGACTTCTTTCCTTCTGCTTCATCTTTTGACGAAAGTACTTTATGGATGGTGGCAAGCTGGGATACGGAAGTGTATACACTTGACGATCAATATTTATCGTACTCCTTTACTTTTTACGATGAAGGAGGCGTCAGCTTCTGCTATGGACCTGCTGATGAGACTATTGAAGTTTATTATGAAGGAATCATCATGAAAGCAGAGGATGAATTTTATCCAGAGGATACGTTTGTGATGGAATTTTATCTGGATGAAAACTACTCTAGTGAAGATGTTCCAAATTATTTATATACGGTTGTTCAACTCAGTTGGTATGAAGATGGAAATGGACTCGTTATGATGTATGTTGATGGGGAGCCATTGAATGAGAAAGAAGTGGATATTGAGTATTTGCTTTATCCATCCATGGGTTAGTACTGTAAGTTAGAACAAGATTGATTCTATAGATTATGAAATTAGTATCGAAAATTATTATTGCAGCAGCTGCATGTCTTGGTGCATGTCTAGCTTTGGCTGGCTGTTTACGAAATCAATATCATATTGAGTATGGAAGCACTCATCATCTCTTTAAAAATGCAAAGGACTCATATCCTGCAGGCAGCAAGGTCATTCTGTATACTTCTTTGCCTAAGACGTATCCTGATGTTTTCTTTACTTTGAATCATCAGAAGTTAGACTTTTTCTATGATGAACATGAAGGATTTTATCTCTCTTTTGTCATGCCGAATCATGATATTCTTCTTCGTTTAGGTTTAGATGAATCAAATTCACATCAATCAGTTTTGCTTGCGAATTACTTTGAAAAGTCAATGGGCACAGATGAAACAAATTCTTATGAAATCGTTTTGATGACTTCATCTGAGAATGACAAGATTGTTGTTGAAAAGTATTGCACCTCAAATAAGAGTCAAACATGTTCAAAATATTTAGTCGATTCCTCTATCCTTGATCAATGTTATTCAATCTGTCAATCTTATAAAACCTCACAATGGTCTGATTGCACTGACTTGACTAGTATGGATGGAAAAATGATGGTGTTTAAATATTATGATAAGGGGCAATTGATTAGAATAACTTCAGATGAAATGCCAGAAAAAGGAAATGACTTTTTTAGCGATATTCGTTTTGTTTTGAATGAAGCGCTAAGTGATTCAGACAAATCAAACGATGAAGATCTCATTGATTAGTGGGTAAGAAAAATGAAAAAAACACTCATTGTACTGAGCCTTATGTTGATGGTTTCATTTATGAATGCATGTGGCAGTTCAACAAATCATCCATCGAATCCACCATCAAGTGAATCACCGGATTCAATATTGACTATTGAATATTTAGCTGTTGGATTTGGTGATGCAGCTTTAATCCAATGTGATGGCAAGGCAATGCTGATTGATGGAGGAGGAAAAGCACAGTCACAGAAATTATATGCAATTTTAAAGGAAAAGAATCTGGATCAGCTTGAGTGCATTGTTGCAACTTGTCTGGATGAAGAACATATTGGAGGACTTGCTGGAGCATTGAAATTTGCATCTGCAAAATCTGTTTTTGTGGGCAATGATTCAGGAAGTACAGATGTTTTTCATGATTTCAAAAAATATGCTGATAAAAACGGAGGAGGACTTAAAGTTGTTTCTGAAGAAGTTTTGATTGAATTAGGAAATGCAAAGGTAAAAATTCTGCCGATTGATTCAGCTGAAGAAAAACTAATGATTCATCTTATTTATGATGAAATGTCATTTCTCTTTGTTCCAGATATGATCCATGAAATCTTTGAAAAATCAGTTTCAACATATTCTGATTTGCAAGCAGATGTAGTAAAACTGCCAAATCATGGAAATGATAATGTATCTGCAGCTGATTTGATCAAGACAACTTCAATGAAGCATGCAGTGATATCTGCAGGAAAGCAGAATTTAGAAAAATATACTTTATCTGAGCTTGAGATAGCTTCAATTGAGCTGTATCGAACTGATTTACAGGGCGATATTCTTTGTACATCAAATGGAAAAACAGTTTCTTTTCAGCCAAAAAAGACTGTCGATCCTTCAAAACTCTACGACATTGAAAATGAAGCAAGCTCTTCACCTGCTGAAACAAATCAGCCTACTGATGTGCCTGTTTTGACACCAGAACCTTCCAGCAAACCTTTGCCGACTCCAACACCAGTTCCAACTTCAAATTCATCTTTAAAAGCATCTATTGATGAAATTTATGAAGCCAATCTTTTGTCTAATCTTGTGCGTACACATGGCAGTGTAAAAAATACAAGCTATTTTGATGGTACTTCATATATTACAGGTTCATTCCTTGTGGAAGACAAAATTGCGAATTTGTTTACGATGATTCGATCTGATGGTACATGTACCTACAATGGGTGGTTTGATGGCTATACTTATTATGATAACGGAGCACGTGTTGTCATGGATGTTTTTGTTGAACAGATGGATGGAGACACAATGGTTCCAGGTGAACAGGATATGGCCTACTACTTCCTGTATGATGATGAAATTGTTTATGAAGGAAAAAAAGACAATACGTATATTTTTAATTTGAATCTTTATGATACTCCATATACCTTGACTGTTGACTGTGATTCGCTTGCACTTTTAAAAGTTGAATGGAAAACAGCAGAGGGTACTGATAAAATTGAATATATTTATGGAGAATGGATTCCTGGACAGGATATTATGAATTGCTGGACAAATGAAAGTGGATTGAAAATGGTCTCAGTGTATGCTGATTTGATTGAAAATGGAAAGCCAATGTCTTTGTATAGGCCTTTCTATTTGCCTGTAAGCTGGGAACTTGATGTTGTCAGCATGAAGTGGGATGTGTTTAAATACATGGATCCATATTATAGTGTTCCTTATTCTTATCCTGAGGATGGCAAAAGTTATGAAATCTATGTCACTAATGCTGCAGGATAACATCAGAAGAAATACCATATGAAAAAACTGTTGATCTTTTTTACGCTTTTCTTGAGTATACCTGTACAGCTTTATGCAGATGAAGAAACTGAGACAGGGTATGCTAAAAGTGACAGCTATCTTTTAAAGGAAATGTACAATGAGTCTCAGCATGTCACATCTTTGGTAATGCATCAGAAGTTGGAAATTCTGGAACATATCGGTGGTACGTGGTACAAGGTAAGAGCTGGAATACATGTTGGCTATATCCCTGTTTCTGGTGTAATCATTCGTGAGAAAATACCTTATGTTTCAGTCCATGTGGATGATCCAGCTCCGGGAAATGTTCCTTTTTTGACTGCTGTCGTTCATGGCGATGGTTATGAAAACTACATCACAGATCCACTTACCTGGACGGACAAAACAACTGGAAAATCTATGAAAAGCGGGGATATGTTTATTGAGGGGCATTCTTACAGCGTATCTATTTGGCTGTCTGCACTTTTTGAATATGAATTTGATACATATGATGGTGAGCCATCAGTTCAGGCAACGATCAATGGCCATCTTGCAACAGTAAATAAGGCTTATGAGCAGGATCCTGAACGCGTGATTGAATTGTATTATGATTATGGCAAACTAGAATCAGTGCATCAATGCAGACCTCAGTATGTTGCTCAAGTTGATTCGACTTGTATTTCAACAGGCCATGAATCTTATTATCATTGTGAGTGTGGTTTAAACTACAAAGATTCAAAAGGACAGAATCCTTTTGAATTTGGTGATTGGGGTGTTCTTCCTGCTATTGATCATACGATTGGAGACTGGAAATACAATGGCACACATCATTACAGAAAATGCACACAATGCTTCAGTGTGATTGCTGGGACGAATGCACCTCATTCTGGCGGTAAGGCAACTTGCACTGAACTTGCAAAGTGCAGTACATGCGGTTTTGAATATGGCGAGTATGATGATCATAAATATGAAAAAGAATGGCCTGCTTTTGCAGAAGAGGGACATGTACATCTATGTTCCAACAAAGACTGTCCTGCACACACAGCGATTGAAAAACACAAACTGGACCTGAAGCGACTGAAAGCAAACCTCAGATTTGTTTAGACTGCGGATTTATCATAAAGCCGGTGAAAGATCATATTCATTTATTGGATAAAGTTGATGTTAAAGATGCAGATTGCATGACTCCGGGAAACATTGAATATTATAAATGTTCAGGATGTTCAGAAGTGTTTTTGGATGCACAGGGTAAGCAGCAGATTGCAGAGAAAGATAGTGTTGTTCTTGCCCCGCTTGGACATCTTGTCAGTGACTTATGGATGATTGATGACACTTATCATTATCGTACATGTGATCGCTGCGGTATTAGTGTTGACGAAACAAAAATGCTTCATGAAGATACAGACAATGATGATCGCTGTGATACTTGTTATCTACTTTTAACAGAATTTACGGATTTGGATTTGCCTGCTTCAGTTGAGCCAGATACTGATACTGAACTTCAATCAGGGAATAACAATGACTCAAAAGGAGTAATGGGAACTGGACTCATCACTTGCGGCTTTGCTTCTGCTATAGCAGTTGGATGGCTGATTTTAAAAAAGAAAAAACAATAGAAAAAAGGGGGTTAACACCAACTGGTGGGGACCCAGTAAATGATGCCACCAGATAGTGGGGATATACTCCGCCATCTAATGGGGATAAAATGAGAGGTCAAGCTCATATGAGTTTGACCTCTTTTTCAATGATTATTTGAGTGAGAAAC
>JAFQKG010000080.1 GCA_017397025.1 Erysipelotrichaceae bacterium
GTCGATCATGCCTTTTTTGTGATCATTGAACCACCATGCTGAACCCTGCTGCATCTTGCCTGCTGCTCCGCCCTGGAAGCACTGCATGGTTGTAACGATTACAGCGTTTTCTGTAGGGTTCAAAGAATACAGTACAGTTTTAGGCAGACTTCCTGCACAGTGAAGTGAATTCAGCAGTTTGCCTAGTTCTTTTGTTGCTGGTTCTGGTGCAATTGCATCATAGCCGGTATCTGGACCCAGCTTTTCAAACATTGGTGTATTGTTGTTGCGGATGCATCCATAATGCAGCTGCATGCCCCAGTCAAGACGATGACATACTTTCGCAGTATTCAGCAGGAAAGCGGATTTGAATTGAGTGATTTCAAGTTCAGTGAGTTTTTCTGCTTTTCTTGCTTTCTGGAAAATAGCTTCCAGTTCTTCATCTGTCGCTTCAGCATAATTCACATTGATCAGTGCATGGTCAGAAGCACGGCATCCCATTTCGTGGAAGAATTCCATGCGTTCTTCAAGTACATTCATCAAATCTTTGAAAGAATGAATTTCTTTGCCTGCTGTAGTTTCCAGTTTCTTCAGATAGTCTGCATATCCAGGAGCTTCAAGAATCATGGCTTTGTCTGGGCGATAAGCTGGCAGCACCTGAACTTTGAAAGTTTCATCATCGCGAATGATTTTGTGATATTCCAGTGTGTCTGCAGGATCATCAGTTGTACAAAGCAGGGTAACACCACTGTTTTCAATGATTTTTCGAGCAGTCATTTCAGGACTTCTCAGCTTTTCATTGCAGATTTCCCATACTTTTTCCCAGTTTTTGCTGGAAAGCATTTCTGAAACGCCGAAGTATCTCTGCAGTTCTAGATGAGAGAAGCTAAAGACTGGATTTCCAATACACTTTTCCAGTGTTTTGGCCCACATCATGAATTTTTCCTTATCAGGAGCATCCCCAGTGATATACTTTTCATCAACACCGCAAGCACGCATCATGCGCCACTTATAATGGTCGCCGGCACCATTGTGACACAGCCACAGACGAGTGATGTTTTCAAAAGAAACATCTTCTGCGATTTCTTTTGGTGAGAGATGACAGTGATAATCAAGAATTGGCATCTGTTCAGCTACTTCGTGGAACAGCTTTTTAGCAGTTTCTGTAGTTAACAGAAAGTCCTTGTTCATAAATGTGCTCATACATTTCCTCCATTTTAGTAAACCGATTTAACGGCACTTTTTTGCTTATTGTCATTATAGCCTTTCTTTTGCCAAAATGAAATGGAAAAATGCTTGAAAACAAAGAAATCGGAGGTTATACTTGCCATAGAGGCACATTGTGCCAAAAGAGTTGAACTGGTTAACCAGTTCACAGGAGGGATTATGGAAAAGCTCAATAAAACAATGACGAAAGCTGTTGATCGTCCAGTAACAGTTGTTCAGTTTGGTGAAGGAAATTTCCTTCGTGCATTTGTTGATTATATGATTGATCTGGCAAATGAAAAAGGTTTGTTCAATGGCAGTGTGGTTTTGGTAAAGCCAATTGAATTTGGAACACTGGATCGCTATAAGGCACAGGACTGCCAGTATACTGTACAGCTTAGAGGACGTGTCAATGGAAAGGAATATGTTGAAACAAGACAGATTACTTCTGTCAAAGATATTGTTTCTCCGTTTGATGATTATGAAGAATATATTTCTTTGGCTAAGCTGGATACAGTACGTTTTGTCGTATCCAATACAACGGAAGCTGGAATTGTCTTTAATGAAAAAGATCAGTTTGAAGAAAAGCTGAACATTTCTTTCCCAGCTAAACTGACACAGTTTCTTTTGACTCGCTATGAACATTTTAATGGAGCGATGGACAAAGGTCTGGTGATGCTTCCGGTTGAATTGATTGATGACAATGGTATTGAACTGAAGCGTTGTGTCAAAAAATATATCACATTGTGGAATCTGTCAGAAGGATTTGAAAAATGGGTGGATGAAGCATGTATTTTCACCAGTACTTTGGTAGACAGAATTGTTACCGGATATCCATTTGATGAAGTGGAAGAAATCTGGAAGACTCTGGGCTATAGAGATGAAATCCTTGTGACTGCTGAGCCATTTGCACTTTGGGTTATTGAATCTGAAAAAGATATTTCTAAGGAATTCCCTGTGGATAAAGCATTAGAAGGCAAAGAAGGCATGGGTGTGATCTTTACCGACAACCAGAAGCCTTACAAGCAGAGAAAGGTTCGTATCCTCAATGGAGCACATACATCGTTTGTGCTGGCTAGCTGGCTGAAAGGAAATGATGTTGTCAATCAATCCATGAAGGATGATGTGATGAGAGAATTCATGATGAAGACGATCCATGAAGAAGTGATTCCAACATTGACTCTGCCTGAAAAAGATCTAAAAGAATTTGCAGATGCAGTCGTTGATCGCTTCAATAATCCGTTTATTAAACATGCACTTCTGGCAATTTCTTTGAACAGTGTTTCAAAATGGAAAGCTCGCTGCATGCCTAGCTTCTTAGGATATATTGAAAAGTTTGGCAAGCTGCCTGAGCATTTGACATTCTCTATTGCTGCATTGATGGCTTTCTATACAGGTAATGAAATCCGTGAAGGTGTTCTGATTGGGCATCGCGATGGCCAGGAATATCCAATCAAAGATGATGCAGATGTGCTGGAATTCTTTAAGAAAAATTCAGGCAAGGAAACTAGTGAATTTGTACAGGCTGTCTTGTCCAACACTTCTTTCTATGGTCAGGATTTGACACAGATTGAAGGACTGAGTGAAAAGGTAACAGAATATCTGGATATGATTCGCACGAAAGGAATGGAAGCTGCACTGGTGCACTTCTTTGGATAAGATGAAACGTACGATTAAAATTCATCCTGCTGACAATGTAGCGGTAGCACTGGTTCCGCTGAGTGCAGGAGAAACGATTGAATTTGAGCATGAGACAGTTGTTCTGAAAGAAGATATCAAGCAGGGACACAAGTTCTCATTAAGAAATATCAGTGCAAATGAACATGTCATCAAGTATGGTGATCCAATTGGTCATGCTACAAAAGACATTGAAATAGGATGTCATGTGCATGTACATAACATCAAAACAAATCTCAGTGATGTACTGGAATATAGTTATGTTCCACAGCTTCAACAGACGAAAAAAGAAAATGAACGTACGTTCATGGGATATCTTAGAAAAAACGGGACTGCAGGTATTCGCAATGAGATTTGGATTATTCCGACTGTAGGATGTGTTAATAGTGTTGTTAAGCGTGTTGAGGCAAAAGCTCAGCATCTTGTATCAGGATCTGTTGAGGCCATTGTTGCCTTCAATCATCCTTATGGTTGCAGCCAGATGGGGGATGATCAGGAAAATACTCGTCAGATTCTTGCAGATTTGATCGTTCATCCAAATGCTGGCGGTGTGGTTGTACTTGGCTTGGGCTGTGAAAATTCAAACATCTCAGAAATCAAA
>JAFQKG010000081.1 GCA_017397025.1 Erysipelotrichaceae bacterium
AGGAAAAACCGGATTACATTATAGATGATTTAAAAGAACTCTAATCGTTTTTATGGTATCCCACCTGGGTTTCTCCCTGGGTGGGCTACCTTGTTTTATCATATTTGAAAGAAAGGGTATGACAGTGACAGGAAAAGGGAAGAAACGAAGAAAGAATGTCTTGCTTTATTTTTATCTGCTTCTGATTTTATTTACATTGTGGGTAAGTGCGTCATATACCTGGTTTTCAATCAGCCGTACACCTCGAGTAAGCAACATGGGATTAACAGTTGCTGGTCAATCTGGTTTGGAGTTGGCAACAACTTGGAATGCTGAAGAGTGGTTTCAATTACTGGATATCAGTGAACAAGTTGAAGAAACTGTCGCGTTAAAACCAGTGACTTGGGTGGATTCAAAGCAGAAATTCTTTGCAGCATCATATGGTACAGATGGTAGGATTATGGGCATTGATAAAGAAATGTCAGATGAAGATCATACCAACCGTAATGATGTCAATGGATATTATTTTAAAACTTCAGTGTATGCACGTACGGGTGCAAAAGTGGAAGTTTCTTTGATGGAGGCTTCTACGAATGAAGCGGGTGCTTCAGGTACATATGTGATTGGTACTCCTGTATGGAATTCTGAGTCGATTCTTCATAACAATGGAGGAAATGGTGCAGAATACACGATTCGTGTGGGATTGCGAATTACGAAGTTGGATCTAAATGGAAATGAAAAGGCGAATAGTGTGCAGTTTTATGTATATGAGCCGAATGTTAATGGTCATGTGGATGGATCGGTGAATGAAGTAGATACTCCATCTATTGATGGAAACAAGACACTAGTTTCAGAAACACAACTGATTCGTCAAACAACCACAAGCTGGAAAGAAGCTTATCCAGTGCAGCATAATGTAGTGCTGCATACTCCGGGTAAGTTTTTGACAGATACTCATTTATTTGATCTAAATCCAGATGAAATAGCGAAGATTGATATTTATGTATGGATGGAAGGACAGGACATCGACTGTGATTACCATATTGGTACAGCAGCGATGATCATGGCCAACATTCAATTGAATTCAGAAGCAGAAGATCAATCTGGTCTGGAAGAATTTAGATAAAAGTGCACATTATGTGCTTTAAAGTTAGGAGAAAGCCTATGTTTAAGAAAAATAAAAAGATGAAAGAGGAAGAAGTACAGTCTCAAGTAGTTGAAAATACAGAAGTTGAAGAAGAAACAGAGAAGTCAGGTGGGCTGCTGAATACAGTAGTCAATGCAATTCTGATTTTTGCGATTATTTTAGCTGCTGTCTGTACATATGTATCTTTTGTTTCCAGCAGCGGAAATGGTGTACCTAGTATTTTAGGTATTCGTCCTTTTTCCATTCAGACAGAATCAATGTATCCAACATTGGAACCTGGGGATTTGATCATCGCTACTGCAGTTGAACCTGAAGATTTACGTCAGGGTGACATTATCACTTATTGGACTGTCATCAATGGTGAACGTGTGCTCAATACCCATAGAATTACCGATATTTATGATGGTGGAACACACTTGATTTTTGCGACAAAAGGGGATAATAACCTGGCAGCCGATGCTTTGACTGTTCATGAATCAGAGGTCGTTGGTATTTATCAGTTCCGTATGCCTGGAGTTGGTAAAGTCTTTGACTTCCTGCAGACAAGCATGGGATTCTTCCTGATTATTGTTCTTCCGGTTTTCCTGTTCTTTATTTATCATTTGGTACAGTTCTTTAGAGTGCTGTTTGAATATCAGAACATTAAGAATCGTATTAAGTATGAACAGGAACGTGAAATCACTGAAGATTTGATTGAACAGCAGAAAAAACTTTCAGAAGAAAACAAAAAGATGGATCGCAGTGAGTACGAAGCTGAACTGCGTGAAAAACTGAAAGCGGAAATTCTTGCTGAAGAAGCAAAGAAGAAGGAAAAACAGGAACTGGAAGCTCGTCTTCGTGAAGAACTGAAGGCAGAACTGTTGAAAGAAACGACAGTAGAGACAGCTGAAGAGACTGTAGTGGAAGAAGAACCAGAAACAGTTGAAGTGGCTGAAGAAACTGCAGTTGAAGAAACAGTTGTAGAATCTGTTGAAGAAGTCGCTATAGAAGAAGTGAAATCTGAAGAAGAAATTCTTCGTGAGAAGATGATTGAAGAGGAACTAAAGAAGCGCGAAGCTGCAATGATGGAAAAACTGCGTGAAGAGTTGAAAGCACAGTTGCTTCGAGAAATGGATGAAAAGAAGGAAGCGTAAGAAATGGGTAGTTTTCTGAGATATTTCTATCAGGATATGGGCATGATTTTCAAAGCATTGCTTGATATCCTGCTTGCTGTCTTTGAATTCTTTCATTATCTTCTGAACTTTCCTCGCCGTATTGAACTGATTCAAATGTATTATCCTGAATTTGATGCAATGGGGATGGTACTTTTGGCTCTTTCCAACATTGCATTGATTGTACTTATTTGTTTGCTGCTGTTTGGTTTAGCTAAATTGCTGCACAAATTGTTTAGATTCCATGTACCTGTAAAGAAGTATGATGAATTAGTTCGTCAAGTACAGTCTTTGCAGCGAGATCTGATTCGTGCGAACTATGAAAAGGATCGTATTTTGGCCTTAAAGGTGGCTGAACTTGGGTTGAAACCTGATCAGGTGGATAAGTTGAGTGAAGCGATGTTCACTGAAGCGGAGGGTGAACAGGAAGAAAAACAGGAAGAGTTTGTTCCCGAAGTACGAAATACTGTGGATTCTCCATGCGTTGATCCACTTGAAAGCCGCTTCTTCCGTTTGACGGAAGTTGATAACTATTACAAATTGAACAAAACTGTTCCTGAATATGACAATTCGATTACTTTGGAAGCTTTCTGTGACCAGTTTCGTTTGTTTGCAGCTTCTCAATTGAAACTGTATTACAATACACGCTTGATTCGTCACTTTATTGCTTCTTTGGGTACTGCACGTATTGTCATTCTGCAGGGGATTTCTGGTACAGGTAAGACTTCTTTGCCTTATGCCTTTGGTAAATTTGTTCAAAAGGATACAACGGTTGTTTCTGTTCAGCCAGCATGGCGTGAGCGTACTGAGTTGTATGGATATTTCAATGAATTTACAAAGCGATATACAGAAACGGACTTTTTAAAGGCTGTGTATGAAGCGAATTATTATCGTACTCCGCATATGATCATTTTGGATGAAATGAACATTGCACGTGTTGAATATTATTTTGCAGAAATGTTGTCAATTTTGGAAATGCCATTGGAATCTGAATGGAAGATTGATGTGGTTTCATCGAGCTGGGACAATGATCCATGCTTGATTGACCACGGGAAAATCTATATTCCAAATAATATCTGGTTTATTGGAACCATCAACAATGACGACTCCACATTTGCGGTAGCGGATAAGGTGTATGACCGTGCGATTCCAATTGACTTGGATTCGCGTGCTGAAGCATTTGAATGCGAAATGACTCCGAATATTCAAATTTCTACGGATCATTTAAATGCTATGTTTGCTGAGGCAAAAGAAAAATATCCAATTTCACAGGATATGCTGGATAAGCTTGAAAAGGTCAATACTTATCTGATTAACACATTCAGACTTTCATTTGGGAACCGTATTATGAAACAGCTACGAGATTATGTACCTTGTTATATTGCATGTGGAGGTACAGAAATAGAAGCTGTAGACTTTATGGTTGCCAAGAAAGTACTTCGTAAATTTGAATCATTGTCACTTGGATTCATGAAAGATGAACTGACTCGTTTCCAGGATTATCTGGATAAAACATTTGGTAAGAACCAGATGGAAATTTGTAAAGATTATA
>JAFQKG010000082.1 GCA_017397025.1 Erysipelotrichaceae bacterium
GAAAAGGGATGCTGCCTTGCGGTAACATCCCTTTTGTCGCTTGGTTATTCAGTTTTTGAGCTAACCTGTTTGCCCTCTGCCCTTAAAAGCGTTGATTTTACTGGGTTTTTGCTTGTTTTCTTATGTCAACGCTCTTAAAAGAAGTGTGTTTATTTTGAGATTTAAATCATTTTCCCTTTTCCATGAATAAATTCCCATTCTCTCATGATCATTCCGTGAATTGTATCTTTTGATACAATTCTTTTAAATCAACTATCTCATTAGCGGTTAACTACGTATTGACTGCGTGAATTTCACTTTCCAGTTTTTGTTTACTCGTTGTTCCAATCAAAGTGGTACATGATTATATTTTGATTGAGTCCATGCAATTGCAAGCTCACTTATGAAAAGTCCTTTTGACTCGGCTAGTTCATTCATCTGCATTAAAACCCTTAAATTATTATTCTTATGTTCTTTTGCAAGTACATCTCTGTTTAACATCGGATTATTGGCAGAATCTGAAAAGAATTTATCCATTAGAATACCGTGTCCTACTGTACCATTTGCTAGAATATGAACACCTAATTCTTTAGCAGTTTGAATCGGTTCGTTTTCAACTTCACGATTCAACAATGAGTATTCAACTTCAACACTATGAATCGGATGGACTTTATACGTCTTCTTAATGTTTCTGAATCAACCTCTGATAGTCCAATATGTCGGATATATCCTTCATCAATCAGTTTCTTGATTTCTAAGACGATATCTTCTTCAGGTGTTTCGGTATCTTGTCGTGCTGGCTAATATAAATTCACATCATTCAAGCCCATCTGTTTCAATACTTTTAACAAATGATCTTTGATACTTTCTAGTTTCACATCTATAAATGAACCTGGTGAAGTAAAAGCAACTCCAAATTTAAAGAAACAAACTAACTTTCTCTTGGAATCACCCAAAATCACTTGAGATTGTCCACCTCGATAAAAATCACCCATATTAAAAACTCTCACTCTATTTTGTGTTGTTTCAATAGATGTTTCCTTATTATTGAAATCCATCCCAATAGTTCCTAAATCAAAATGATTGCCTATACAGACAGTTCTTTTATAGTTTAATCAGTCGTTTATTTTGAACTTGTATTCTATTTGAAAAACATTTCTCTATGAGCCAGCGATCATGAGACACACAGAAAACACATCCTTCAAATGAGTTAATTAAGTCATGAATGACAGGTTGAGACATAGGCGACAAATTACGTGTTGGCTCATCAAGTAGCAATACATTGCATTTCATCTTTACAAATTTAGCGAAGAAAATTTTTGCCTTCTGTCCATCGGAAAGCTTTTGTATCACATGCTGCATTTCTTCTGCCTTGAAGTTCAGAGATGCTAAAAGATCTCTAGAAGTCTGAAGATTATTTTCAACCATTGGTATATCTAAAAACTGTAATGGAGTTTCGTTTGGATTCATCAACTCAAAATAATTCTGAGGCATATATCCAACATTAAGGTCATCTCGATTTTGAAGCAATTCGTTTATTTTCTTCATCAAGCAACTTTTTCCCGAACCGTTCTTACCTGTCAGCACAAGATGGTCTTGTCCTCGCAAAAGAAGACTCACATTTTCAATTAGTAGCTTTTCTCCTGCTGATACAGTCATATTTTGAATATCCAAAATAATCTTTGAAGAAGGAAGCCACGAGTTTTCAAGCCTTAAATCTATTGCCTCCTCAACTGTATCTGTTTTAGTCAATTCTTCTTTTTCAAATCGTTCTTTCAAGCTCAATACTGTGTGCATTTTCTTCTTTAGATTTGCAGCTGTCTGTGGAGCTTGTCTCGATACTGCATTTTGAGCATGATGTACTGCATTATAAATGTCATTAAGACGATCCATTTTCTTTCGATACGCCCTTTTTTCAGATGCTGCGATTTGTTCCTGTCTTCTCAATCCTTCGAAACGTTCTTTTCTGTAATCGTCATAATATCCTTCATAGAGTGTCACTACTGATTTACTTTTCTTGTTTCTAAGCTCCAAATGAAGCACACGATTTGCACATTTCCTCAATAACATCTCATCATGCGAAATGAATAGTATGGGACCATCAAAACCTGATATCATATCTTCTAACCAGATCAACGTTTCAATATCCAAATCATTCGTAGGTTCATCTAGGCATAGCATCGTACATTTTTCTGCCATTAATTTTAGAAGCTGAAGTCTTACTTTTTCACCACCAGAGCAAGTTCCAATCAACTGGTCAGAATACAAAAAAGAAACCGAGCCTTTCATTTTAGTCCAAAGCTGTTCCAAATAAATACAGTCATTGTATTTTGAAATTTCGATCTCTTCCTCAGGTTTATTTTTTAGGAGATATTCTAATACAGTTGCAGTATTCCATATTGAATCTAGCTGCTGTGATAAATATCCTATCTTCTCTTGTCGTACAAATTTCTCTGCGTGAATATCGACTGGGCCTGTATCCAGCCCACAGATATATTTCATTAATGTACTTTTCCCATTACCTTCTTCGCCAATAACAGCAAGTTTATCGTTTGAATTGATTGTAAAGGACACATTCTCAAATAGAATGGATCCATCCTGCTTATAAGCACTACAGTTTTGAATGATGAACATATACATCCCTCCTTCCAAAAAGAGAAATGCACGACAAAAACAAGATATTTGAAATCGAAATTGTCTTGTCGTTAGTTCTTCATCCTTACACCTCGTTTCTAGTGATATTTTAGCAAACAGGAAAATTGTTTTCAAGAACATAAAAAAGCTTCCGAACTTTAGGAAGCCTATTTTCTATATACAAAATCAAAGATGAACTGAATTCTATCGATAACATTGAAATCGTTTTTGGTCAATTGCCATTCTATCGTTACACCTAAGACCATTTCTGTATAGCATCGAACTAATTCTTCTGCTGAATAAACAGAAGTTACCAATTCTTGTTCTTGCAGCCTTTGAACATAACTAGCATCTAAACTATGTATTCTTGACAATTCTAATGCCGAATAGAGTTCAGGATTCTTAGAATAATCTAAAATGACTTTTAATGTAGAAAGAGAGAAATCTCTTCCTAATCTATTCAGAAAAGCTGCCCAAACCATCTGTTTCTTTCGATAGTTTTCATAATCTGATAATGAATCATCATGATAAAAACCACTTTCAATCTTGGAGTAATGCTCTATTACCCACTGCAGCAACAGATCTCCTTTACTTTTAAAATGATGATAAAACGATCCCTTCGTTACCCCAAACTGTTTGCAGATCATTGGAATGGACACTTGTTCATATCCATGTTCTTTAAACATCTCAATAGATTTTTCCATCATTTCACTTTTACTGACTATCATCTTAATCACCATATGTATTCTATCAAAAAAACTCATTACACGAGTTTTTACTTGTCTATTTCTGGGTTTTTCCAAGCAACGTTGCGAATATACCCTGAGTTTGAACCACAATCAAACGTAATTGTTGTTCCTGTCAGATATGGTGCCAGATCAGAAGCTAAGAACAGTGCTGTGTTTGCGATTTCCTGTGGTTCAGCTAAACGTCCCATTGGTACATTTTTGCAGAAAGAATCGATATATTCCTGTGGAGCCATTCCCCAGATTTCAGTCTTGGTTGTCCCAGGACAAATTGCATTAACGCGAATGTTATGTTTTGCATATTCTAGTGCAGCAGTCTTTGTCAAATTGATAACAGCTGCCTTTGACATTGTATAAATAGCCATTCCTTCAGTTCCCTGGAAACCACCATTAGATGAAGTGTTAATAATGAAACCGCCATTTTTAGACTTCAAAATTGCTTCTGCTCCATATTTGATTCCAAGGAAAACTCCACGCTGATCTACACCACTTACACGGTCATAATATTCCATAGGTGTTTCATGAATTGGAGTTTCAGGATACCCAATGCCTGCATTGTTTACAATACCATCCAGTTTGCCATAAGTTTCTACTGCAAAATCAACCATCTTTTTGACATCTTCTTCTTTAGAAACGTCTACTTGAATAAATGATGCTTCATTTCCAACGGCTTTGATATCTTCTACTACTTTCATTCCTGCTTCAGAATTGAAATCAGCAACAACGACTTTCATTCCGTTTTCTGCAAATGTTTTTGCCATCGCTTTTCCCATCCCACTTCCAGAGCCAGTGATAACAACCACTTTACCGATACAACTACTAAAATTTGTCATATTACCCTCCTTACCATACCTCAGTATGTTATTCTGTCATTGAGATTATACATGTATATGCACCACATTTTTTTCAGGTTCAAAGTCAGCATTAAAATCAATCGCCTGTTCTGAATCAATATCAAATTGAATAGCATTAAACACTTGTTCAATCTTTTCTGAAGTGGCTTCAATCTTTAAAGTATTTCTTATATAATTTGGCATGCTTTTGCCTCCCTTCCCAAGAAAATAAAAAACACCTGACTTATTTCTATATCAGGTCAAAAACCGTTCATTTTTTATCATTCTGCTGGTGTACTTGGATACGAACCAACATACTTAAAAATACAGACTATAAGTCATTTTTGCTGCACATCCTTTTTAGTTTTCTTCTTGAACCTAATCCAACATATACCTGCTTAATAAAGTAGGATCCACCCTTGTGTAATATGATATTTATATTTTCTCAAAAACACTTGGTCTTTACTTGTGTACTCATTTTTGCTAAACTCTATCTACAAATGAGGTGACTCCCCATGCCACAAACCAAAATTGGCAAAATCAGTAAACATCTTAGTACCGTTTTAAACCGACCTGATTTGGCAGATAAGGATGTATTTATTGGAACATCAAACATATTACATATGCAATCATCACATCCCAAGGACTATTTACTCTACCATTCTTATATTAAAGACATTTTATTATCTCCAGATTTTGCCTGCATAAATCCAAAAGATGGATCAATTGAATTAGTTAAAGAATTTAAGATTGGATTAGAATATGTGAAGTTAGCAATTCGCCTATCTTCTTCTGGAACTTTATATGCACGTTCCTTGTATAGGCTCAATAACAATCGAGTTAAGAATTTTATCGCAAAAGGAACACTGAAAAAAGTTTAATGATTGAAATTAAAATTGAATATGATAGAATATAGATGCATAAGATAGCAGTAAGATCTTTGGAGGACGGAACGGGCAGCCGTCGCCCTTGTTAGGAGATGTGGGAATTGTCACCCCACCCAAGATCTACAATTAAACACCGATATGATGTACATATCGGTGTTTTTCATTAATTAGATAAATAAAAAAGTTCCCAATTTCTCAGGAACTTAAGTTTATAATTGGCTGGGGTACTTGGATTCGAACCAAGGAAATAACAGATTCAGAGTCTGCCGCCTTACCGCTTGGCTATACCCCAATGGTTTGCGTTTTATCAAGCGCTTAATAAATATACCATAAGCGTACTGACTCGTCAAGCCATATTTTGTTTTTTATTAGAGATTTTTGTTTCTCTCCTTACAAATATCAACCAATGGGCATTTGCTGCAATTTGGTTTTTTAGCAGTACAGAAATATCTTCCAAAGAAAATGAACTTATGATGCATGTCATTCCAGCGACTTTTTGGAATCTTTTTCATCAGCTTTTTTTCAACATCCAGTACTGTATCATTTTTTCTGGCAAATCCTAAACGTTTCGAAATACGTTCTACATGTGTATCCACCGCAAAGGCAGGTACATTGTAGCACACAGAAAGCACTACATTTGCACTTTTTCTTCCAACCCCTGGCATCTTCACCAACTCATCCATCGTATTTGGAATAGAATCATGATAATGCTCGTGAGCAAATTGAGCTAAACCAATGATGTTTTTCGCCTTGCTTCGATAGAGTCCAATTGTCTTGATATATGCTTCCACTTCACTTTGTTCAGCATTGGCCAAATCTTTAATTGTTGGATATCTCTGAAACAGTGCAGGTGTCACTTTGTTGACACTGACATCGGTGGTCTGTGCTGATAAAACAACTGCCACGCAAAGCTCATAGGCATTGCGATGAATGAGTTCACAGTGTGCTTCAGGAAACATTTCATCAAGCGTATCAAGAATTCTTTTTACGTCCAAGATGCTTCCCCTCCTCTACCATCGTACTGGTGATTCCATGCATGGACCAGTTCTCTAAAATTCTTGCAATATAGTTCATATTCAAAGAACGATACATACTAGCTTCTTTAAGAGCGTAAAGAATCAGCTTGCTATCAAACTCCTTCATCCAGTCACTCAAAAACTGCATTTCTGTCTGATTCAAAGGTCTTCCAAATTCTGTTTCAAACGCATCAAACAGCGTTGGAGTCACTGAGGCCTCTCTTTTGGCCATTTCACTTTCAAACAATCCATCCAGTTGAAAAGAAACAGTTTTTGATGTTGCCTTAATATCTAAATACTTCTTTGAACAAAGCAATCCAATCACACGATCTAGATGTTCAAAGGATAAGCCAGTACGCTTGCAGAGAATATCATTAGTGATTTTTAAATGCTTTTCATTTAAATAATTGATCATCAGCACCACAAGCGCTTCTTCAGCACTCAAATTTAAATGCATCAGATTTTCATAAATCCAGCTGGAACGATCAAAAAAAGGTTCCTGATACCATTTTTTCATTTCAATTCCCCCTTTTCTTAGTATTATACCATTTTTTTCTGAACTACAGTACGAATTTGATTTTCAATGTGAAAAATGCTATGATGATGAGTATGAAGGAGGACACCATGTTTAAAAAAGTTTCACTTGTGTTTTTTTCTACATTGTGGTGCTGCAGCGTTTTCCTGTTTGTCTACCGCATTGTTGAACCAGACACAGCCACTGATGTTTCCCCTAATCTTGTCAGCAGTACTATTTCCGATGCTAATCCTCAAACCCTCATGAACACCGCAGACAGTGTCAATGAGATAAAATACTATTATTTCTGCACTGTAGAGCATCAGGACTGCACATATATGAATGAGACAGTTTTAAAAAATCTCGCTCAGCAAATGAACGTAGAAAGTTTTGACTTCCTTGAATTTGTCGATGTTGAAACACTGTATTCTGACTGGACACCGGCTAAACTAAAATCTGTCTGGGGATTTGAAAATTACCCCGCTCTGGTTGCCGCAAAAGACCTTGGAAATTCATTTGAAATCTTGAATGCAATCGAATGGGTAGAAACTGTTCCATTGGATGAACAAAGTGTTAAAGACTGGATGATTCAGAACAATTTGTGGACAGGTACCATTGAAGACAAAGGCGAAGTCATTGACAAACCAATTGATGAACAATAAAAAGACGCAGATGATGCGTCTTTTCTCTTATAGAAGCTGCTGATGATTGATTCTCAAAGAAAAACGCAGTCCAAGATATTCTGCCGCTTTTCTGCACAGCTGCATACGTTCTAGAAAAATTTCAAAATAATCCATAATCGGTGTTATGGAAGTATCAATCTGAAGCGAAAGTGTTACGGTTTTTTCCAGCTCATTAAGCTTTAGTGTACTGGATTCAACACTGTAATTCACACGGTCATGAATGTCAAAAGCATCAATATCCAGATTACGCACTCGACTTCGACGCACATCACTTTTATCAGAAAGAATCAATGCGGCTGCAATCGGCGAAACACAGTTTGCCTTCGATTCATCATGGTTGCCAATGGCCTGAACAATCACTGCAATTTCTTCAGGGTCAAGCTGAAATCTCCCAAGAAGACTGAATGCCATGATTGCACCGCTTTGAGCATGCTCGGAGCGATTGACAATGTTTCCGATATCATGCAGATAAGAAGCAATTGCACATAGCTCACAGGTTGCGCTGTCATAGCCAAGCTTTTCAAGAAGATTAACAGCCATCATGCTTACACGATTGACATGTGCAAAGCTGTGTTCAGTAAAGCCAAGAGCTCCCAGGCTCTCATCTGCCTTGACAATATACGTCTTGATGGCAGAATCATTTTTAATCCTTTCAAAACGTTTCATACATACCTCCTACAGACCATTTTTCCTACTGACGATTTTTGATGAAATCCACAAAACAATCAGCAGTACTGCTGCAAGAATCAAATATTTTGGTTCATCGAAAGAGGCAGCAACAGAATTGCCGAACCCCAAAAGAAGAAGCATCATCACTGATTTAGCCGCAATTAGTGTACTCAGGAACTTCATTTCATCATAATCTGAAAGTCCAAAGGCAAGATTCACAAATACTGAGGGAGTAAATGGCATCATTGCCAGCACAAACAAAGTTTTACGGTTTGCTTTACCAACCCAATTCAATGCTTTGACAAACATTCTATTTGATGACATCCATTGCTTCAAATGAACTTTGACTACCCTTCTGAAAAACAGAAACACCATTGTACATCCAATGCTGGTCCCAACCCAGCTATAGAGAAATCCAGTAAAGGCACCATGAGCTGTGATGTTAAAGGTCACAATAACAATCAGTGGAAGAACAGGAATAAGTGATTCCATACATGTCAAAACAATGGGCGCAACTGGCCCAAAATCCTTAAAGATTTCCAGAACTTCAATCCAGAACTCAACAGAGGTAAGAAGCATTCCCCATTCCACTAGTACGCTCATCATTAGAGTCTCCCAATCACAAAATATTTCTCACCCGAAGAATCTTCAGGCAAATCAAAATCAACAAAAACTTCGGTTTTGAATCCTTCCTCATGAAGCAGATTCAAAACGTCTTTTAAATCAAACACATGCTGAACATGAAATTCCTGCATAACAGTTCCATCTTTCCAAAAGGCAAAATGATGGTGAATCTGATCGTCATTACTGAAAATGGTCCACTGATATGGTACATCATCAATCATTCCTTCTTCAATGAATTCTTCGTTAAATTCCTGTAAACGATCTGGTGTATGCATATCAAAAATAAGAATACCGTTCTCCTTCAAATGTCTTTTCACAGCTCGGAACATGGATTTTACTTCATCCAGTGAAGCCAAATAATTGATGCTGTCACAATAGCACAAAACAGCATCGAACCTTTCCTCCAATTCAAAGTCAATCATGTTCAAAGGCTTAAAACACAGCTCGTCAGAGCTCTTTTTATTTTTTGCCTTATTCAGCATATCCTCTGATAAATCAGTCGCTAAAAGGCTATAACCGCGTTTAGCAAGCTCACAGGAAATTTCCGCACTTCCGCAGGCAAGCTCAAGAACTGAGGTCCTGCTTGTTCCAAGGACTTCTTCTGTCAAATCAGCCCATCTTTGTGTAGCTTCATCATCCTTAACAAGAGCATCATAATAATCTGCTAGATCATGATAAATCATACATTCACCTCAATCCGTGGAAGATCATTCCACAGCTTTTCCAACTGATACACATCTCTTTCTTCACCCACAAAAATGTGCACTACCACTTCATAGCAGTCCAGTAAAAGCCATCGGCTTTGATCATCACCTTCCGTTTTGCGAATCGGATAGCCATGTTTATCAACCTCTTCTTCCACATACATCAGCACTGCATGAGCAAGACGCTGATTGGAAACAGAAGCAATCACACTGTAATCATACAGTGGACTGGTTACTGTAAAATCAAGCACTTCAATCCTAGAGGCATGATGTGCATCCAATGTTTTTACGATTAGATTTAATAAATCACTCACTGCGTGCCGCCTTTCTTTTCTGATAATTTTTCTGAATCAGTTTTATTGCTTCACTTAAATCTCTCTCAGCAGTTCTGATTTCCTCACTTACATCATGAGTACGTCTGTAATTTGCTTTATCTGCTACATAAATAATTTTATCTAATGTTTTTCTACTGTCGCCCAGCACATGATGATAAACCGCAGAAAGGATATCTTTGTCATAAATCCCCATCCGTTTGAGCTTTTCGTAGGCAAGCCATCCATGCCAGACAGGCTCTGGCATCATTAATAACTCAGGAAAACAGATGTTCATCCACTTTTCCATTGTTTCTTTATCCATTTCCTTGCAGACATCATGCATCATTGCTGCAACATACGCTTTCTTTTCATCCACATGGTGGAACTTAGCCAAATGCACTGCCACCTCAGCCACTGCTAAAGAATGCTCATAACGATACTCAGAAACATGATGTTTAAGCACCTGATCAAAATACAGCCCCTCTTCTAAAATAACATGAAGTACACTTTTAGGAAGATATTCAAACTGTCCTTGTCTCACTTTGGTACTTGATGCAGGATGATCAAATCCATGAATCCAAATCAAATCTTCATCATCACTGTGACTTCCTTTTCGTTCAAAGGCAATAAAATGAATCATTCTTTTCAATTCATCAATGTCTTTCCATAAATCCAGCTGTTTTGCCTGATCTTCTCCGATAATCCACAGAAATTCATGCTGAGGATATCTTTTTTTCAGCTCTTTTACAGTGCTGATCGTATAAGAAGGTGCTGGAAGCTCATTTTCCAGTGTGCACAGTTTCATTTTTCGATAAGCAGAAATTGCCCTTTTGATCATTTTGCAACGCACAGAAAAATCTTCAATTTTTCTTTCTTTCAAAGGATTCTGTCTGGCAGGCATAAACCAGACCTGATCTGCTAGTTTTCTTTTGAGTACCTCTTTTGCCATCTGAAGATGACCAGCATGAATCGGATCAAAACTGCCTCCTAAAACAGCGATTCTCATGGCAGTACAATGACCTTTTTCTTGCTTGGACGATACAAAAGAATGACACGCCCAATGATTTGAACGATTTCTGCATTAGTATGTCCTGCAATATCCAGTGCAACTTCACGTACACTTTGAGGACAAGTTTTCAAAACACTGACCTTCAAAAGCTCATGAGCTTCCAATGAATCAGAGATAGTGTTGTATAGATTGTAGGTACATCCTTCCTTTCCTACCTGAAACAGCGCTCTTTCTGTATTTGCCATAGAGCGCAAAAAACTTTTCTGTTTTCCTGTTAACATTTATATCATCGCCTTTCTACTTGTAATCTGGGCGTTTTTTACAGCCCAGACATTGATTTTTTTCACATTGCCACTGATGCAGATCCATCCTAGACCTGCCACAGCAATATCCATCTTTTTCCCTTTCATGGAAAAATGCTTTTTCTTCCACTGTTCAAATCTTGTTTTCACAGTAGGAGAAAGAAGCTTACCCTGATGATTTTTCCATAACTCATCTGCTTTAGAAAGTGCTCCTCGATGAATGTTCAACTCATTGCTGCAATAGAACACAACCGAAGCATTTCCATCGCACTCCACGTCCACTCTTCAAAGCCCTCCTATTGCGAAACTCTGTGGTTCATAAATCTGATACACTGAAGGACGAACTGGTTTCTGAGGCACAATGTGTTTCAGATCCTTTTCATCTGCTTCCAGAAGAAGACTAGCCTCATTGCGAAGTCCAGGAGCATCATAAATTCTAAAATCCTCAAAATCCATCGCATGGAGTTCAAGAGTTGTCCCTGGATATCTAGAAACTGTCAGAACAGGCTTTTGAAACAGAGAATTGATCAGCGTTGATTTCCCTGCATTGGCTTTTCCCATCATGATGACATCTTTCCCTTTTCGATAAGTGCGTATCGCTTCAAGAATCTTTTCATCCTGTTCATATTTCCCTAATCCAGTTGTCACAAGTTCAACGTATTGAACCCCTTCTTCTTTTAATCTTGACTTTAAAAACCTCTCAAATTTATCTTGAGCCAGTGTTTCAGGAAGCAGATCACGCTTTGTTGCTACAATCAGAAGATCCTGATTGAAGAAATGCCGATTTAAATTGTTCAAAAGAGAAGATTCAAAATCAAAGCAGTCGGCAACCCAGACAATAAGAGCATCCATAGCACTGACCTGCTTCATAAGTCTTGCCTCGTTGATCCCCTGAACTCTGCTTAATGACTGATCACCATAATGTGTCAATCGAAAACAGCGCTGACAATACTCTGCGTCCAGTTTCGGAGAATAGCCCAGCTGCTTGGGATTTTCAAACTGCATCAATGTGCCGCAGCCCTTACAATATTTCTCCATAATACTCTCCTTGTCTTATTTTTCCTTGTTTTTCAAACATCAAATAAATGACTTTTTCAGCCAAACGATTGATTTTAGTATAAAAAATATCTTTAGTGTACAGCGGAGCAGTCAGCACCGTGTAGAATTTCATACGCTTGCCGCCAAAAATATCTGTCAATAACTGATCACCGATCACGGCAACCTCCTCTATCTTAAATCCATGTTCCCTTAAAATACGCTTGTACTGGCGCTTTAGAGGCTTTAAAGAACTGTAGTAATACTTTGCACCACATTTTTCTGCAAACCCGCTGACTCGTTTCTTTCTGTTGTTGGAAATCAGAAAGCACTCCATGCCTGCTTTGCGGACTTTTTCAATAAATGCTCTAGCTCTATGATCAGGATGAGGATCATCATGAGCAACAAGTGTATTATCAATATCACAGAGAATCAATTGTATTCCTTTTTCTTTCAATGCATCCAGATCCACTGAAAATACATTTTCAGCATAAGTATCTGGAAGAAAAAATTTTTCCAGCAATTTCATCCCTCCAAGTTCCTATTTATTATACCAGAATTCCTTTTGAACATAACCCTTTCTTTCATAATCACCAAGGAAAATCATAAAATGATTCAGGTGATGCATATGATTGGTGAATTGTTTACCCTCATCATGAACCTGCTGCCTTTTTTAACAGGCATGGTTCATACTTCCAGTTTTCCCCACCCTTTGACTCAAGCTGAAGAAAGAGATTATTTGAAACGCATGAAAAAAGGCGATCGAGAAGCCAGAAACAAACTGATTGAACATAACCTTAGATTAGTTGCCCACCTGGTAAAAAAATATGATGCAAAACAGGAAACAGAAGATCTCATCAGCATTGGAACTATCGGACTCATCAAAGGAATCGACAGCTTTGATATGGATAAAGGCCTAAAACTGACTACTTATGTCAGTAAATGCATCGAAAATGAAATTCTTATGTCATTTCGAAGACAAAAACATCAGCCTACCATTTCATTAGATGACCCCATTGGCTCTGATAAGGATGGGAATTTGATTCGTCTTTTTGAAGTCATTCAAGATTATCCTCAAAAAAGCATCATTGATCAAATGACCACAGAAAAACAAATTCAGCTGCTGAATACTGCTTTAAATCAACTTGATCAAATGGAAAAGAAAATAATCGTGGAACGATTTGGTTTGGGAAAACACAAAACAAAAACTCAAAAAGAAATCGCAGATGAATTAGGAATTTCCCGTTCCTATGTATAGCGCCGCCACTAATGTAAACGATGCCCGGAGGGCCATAAGGCTCCCCGGGCATCAGTGTTTAGATTATTTAGTTAAGCGGCC
>JAFQKG010000083.1 GCA_017397025.1 Erysipelotrichaceae bacterium
CTCTCTTTTCACTCATTATACCCCAATTCGACCACAAAAAACAACCCCACCACAGAAAAGTGATGGGGTTATGAAACCGTTTACAATGCTTTAAATAAAGGCTTTTGGAACTTTGATATTATTCCCACTCAATGGTGCCGATTGGCTTTGGTGTGAGGTCAAGCAGCACTCGATTGATGCCTGGAACTTCGTGAGTAATGCGGTGAGTGATGTGATGAAGAATTGGATATGGAATTTCTTCAATTGTTGCAGACATAGCATCTTTTGTATTGACAGCACGGATAATTGCAGGCCATCCTTCATAACGGCTTTCGTCTTTCACACCTACACTCTTAATGTCTGGTACAGCAATAAAATACTGTCATACTTTTTCACTCAGACCATTCTTTTCGAATTCTTCACGCAAAATAGCATCTGCTTCACGCAAAGCTTCTAAGCGATCGCGTGTAATTGCGCCTAAGCAGCGAACACCAAGTCCTGGACCTGGGAATGGCTGACGATAAACCATAGAGTGAGGCAAACCAAGAGCTTCACCAACAACACGTACTTCATCTTTAAATAAAAGCTTCAGCGGCTCAACAAGTTCAAACTGGAGATCTTCTGGAAGACCGCCAACATTGTGATGAGACTTAACGGCTTTTTTACCTTCTGCAGCATTGATTGATTCCAGAATATCTGGATAAATTGTTCCCTGAGCCAGGAAAGTAATATCTTCCAGCTTTCTTGCTTCTTCAGCAAAAACAGTAATGAATTCTTTACCGATAATTTTACGTTTGCGTTCAGGATCTGCTACTCCTGCCAGTAAATTCAAAAAATGATCTGTTGCATCCACATAAACCAGATTGGCATCCAGCCCCTTCTGGAACATGTCGATAACACCTTCAGATTCGTTTTTGCGCATCAGGCCATGATTGACATGCACACATACTAACTGTTTTCCGATAGCTTTGATCAGAAGTGCAGCTACAACAGAACTATCCACTCCTCCTGAAAGTGCCAAAAGAACTTTCTTGTCTTTTACCTGTTCGCGAACAGCTTTTACCTGCTCTTCAATAAATTTGTCTGCCAGTTCAGCAGTAGTAATTCGTTCCATATTTTCAGGTCTTCTGTTTGGATCTGTCATAACTTCCTCCTATAAATCGTTAAACTTTCCTCAAATATTATAAATCAACAACATATTCAAATCAATCACTTTCCTTGAATTCAACATCCAGTGCATCCGTTTTTATGCATCTGTTTAAAAATGCCAAGCTACAAATTCAATGCTCTCTGATGTAGTTGAACAATCGTTGCTGTTTTGTGTTAAAATATAAAAAAGATGATTTAAATCAACTAAGATTTAAGGGAGAAAGCTATGAAAACTGAAATTACTTTCTATGGCGGATGCAATACCATTGGCGGTGTTGTTATGAGCATCGTTTACGGAAAAGAACGCCTTCTTTTAGAAATAGGAACTGCCTACGATCCTTCTTCTGATGTATTTGATGGTACTGTTGAGCATCGCAATGATCATTTCCTTTTCGATGAATTGAACCTGCGCCGTGCTCCAAAGATTGATGGACTATATTCTAAGAAAGATCTCAAAGACTTTTCACTGATTTCAAGTGAAGATTCTGATCTTCATACATCTATTTTCATCACTCACATGCATTTAGATCACATGAGCTGCATGGGTCTTGTTTCTGATGACGTTGATGTTTATTTAAGCGAACCTGCACAGCGATTAGAAGCCGCACTTCAGACTGTTGGTCAAGGAGTAAAAACACTTAGAAAGACAGGATATAAGGTGTTAGATCCAAATCAGGAATACAAAATGGGCGACATCACGCTGAAGCCATTCCTTTTGAATTCAAAAAGCTATCAGGATTTTTCATTCTATGTCACAACACCTGACTTAAAGCTTCATTACACAGGGGATTTAATGCTTCATGGTGACTATGTGGAAGCTGTATGGAGTGAAATGGAATATGTTAAAAATCAGAAACCTGATGTTCTTGTCGTAGAATCAACTACTTTCATGGACAGCACAATGCTGATGATGTACAAAAACACTGATGCTGAAGTTATTGGTGCACCTGAACTGCCTGAAGGCATGATGAACAAGGAAATGGTAGATGAACATCTTTGCCAAAACCTTTCTGAAAAGCAGGGGCTTTGTGTCTTCAACTATTATGAACGAGAAATGTCAGATGTCATGGTCTTTGAAAAGATGGCAAAAGAAACAGGTCGCATCATTGCGTTTGAACCAGAAAGTGCTTACTTAATCTATAAATTCTTCAACAAGGATGTC
>JAFQKG010000084.1 GCA_017397025.1 Erysipelotrichaceae bacterium
GGAAAAAGTTGAAATAAAAGAATACATTGAAATCTTTAAAAACAACAAAGAACTGCAGCGCTTGATGATTGCAGGGGGAGGATGCAAACTGGCATTCTCTATTGCGACCAATATGACAGTTCTGGCTATGCTTTATGGAGCGATGATGAACAATTACAGTGGTCTTTATCTGCCAATGATGATTGTTGGTTATGTCTTCTCTGTTCCGTTCTTCCTGTTGACAGCGCGCATGTCACAGAAAAAAGGTCAGAAAGCATCGCTGGTTACATTTACAACACTGGCACTTGTCATGTATGCAGGAGTTCTGGTGCTTCTGATTTTGTGGAATCCAGAAAATCCTGCAACACATCTTATGATCATGGCAGATGGCAAATTGTCATTGAATCTGTATACCATTGCCTTTGTGCTTCTGTTTGGCTTGGGTTATGGAGCCTATTATTCAACAGCAGATATGCCAATTCCAATGGTTGCGGACTGTTCAGACTATGAAACTTATCGTTCAGGAAAATATGTTCCTGGCATTATGGGGACTCTGTTCTCTTTGGTTGACAAGCTGGTAAGCTCTTTAGGATCAACTATTGTTGGTGCAGCATTAGCAATGATTGGTATTGCAACTCTGCCAGATGCATCAACTCCATATGCACAAGGCATGAACGTGGTTGTGATTGTGCTGTTCTGTGTTGTTCCAATGATTGCATGGATTTTAACGCTGTGGGCAATGAAGGGCTATCAGCTGACTGGGCCTAGAATGAAAGAAATCCAGGCAGTTAACGCTCAGCGTAAAGAAGCTATTGCCAAGGGTATGTCACTGGAAGAAGCAATGCAGAAATATCAGTAACTAATAAAAGAAAAAACATGGAATGCAGTGATTCTGCAGCGCTGCGGGGAGCGTCAATCCATGATTCAGAATGCATGATTCCATCTAGGTGTATTCTGATTCTTCGAAGCATGGGTGATTCGAAGAAATAGAGAAGAAAGAAGGGATGAATGATGGATAAAAAAGAGCGCAAGGCTCAAAAGAAAGCTTTTAAAAAAGCAAGAGCAAAATACATTCAGCCATGGAAAGCGTTAACAATCGTGACCATGATTGTTGCACTGGTTGCAACACCTTTGTCCATTGTACTGGGAATGTTTGACAATGTACTTGCACTGTTTGTAGGAGGTACATTCTGGGAAGTTGTGGATGAAGATCCAAATGCACAGTATTTTACAAGTGAATACACAGAAGATTCACAGAGAATTGAAGCTGGTGCTGCTTTAGGTTACCAGATGGAAGCTGAAGGTGCAGCACTTTTGATGAACGAAAACGATGCACTGCCTTTGGCTTCAGGATCAAAAGTTTCACTGTTCTCTATTTCCTCTGTTAATCCTGTTTTTGGTGGTACAGGTTCAGGAAACGTCGATGCTTCAAAAGCAGTCAACCTGAAAGACTCATTGACGAATTCAGGCATTTCTGTCAATGAAACATTGTGGGATTTCTATGCCTCTGAAGAAATTAGTTCAGCATATGGACGCGGCGGTGCTTCAGGCGGACAGGTTCAGGATAGTGCTGGATATGATTTAATGGCTCCAGGAAGCAGCATCAATGAAGTTCCTTGGTCAGCTTATACAGATGAAGTAAAGGCTTCTTTTGGTGAATATGGCGATGCAGCTATCACTATCTTCTCTCGTATTGGCGGTGAAGGTGCTGACTGTGAATTCCAAACATTCAACTACTTGGAACTTGAACCAAATGAAAGAGAAATGATGGCTCAGCTGAAGGCAATGAAGGATGCAGGAACAATCAAGAAAATTGTTGTTTTGATCAATACATCCAATGCACTTGAAGTTGATTTCCTTTTGAACAATGAATATGGTGTTGATTCAGTGCTATGGATCGGTGGAGTTGGCGGATATGGTCTGGAAGCTGTTGCAGATATTTTGGCTGGACATGTCAATCCATCAGGATCTTTGGCAGATACTTATCTGTACAACAACTATTCTTCTCCTGCAATGCAGAACTTCATTCCTACAATTTATGAAGGCTGGGAAGATAAGATTCCTTCAAGCGCTAAATCTTACATGATTTATCAGGAAGGTATCTATGTTGGTCATAAGTACTATGAAACACGTTATGAAGATTATGTTATGGGTACAGGCAATGCTGGCGATTTCAAATATCATGAAAACGTTGCGTTCCCATTTGGTTATGGCTTGAGCTATACAACTTTTGAATACAGCGGCATGACTTCTGTTTACAATGCTGCAACAGATACTTTTGATGTCAATGTAACAGTAACTAACACTGGTGATACTGCCGGTAAAGAAACTGTTCAGATTTATCTGAATGTTCCTTATACTGAATATGACAAGAAGAACAACGTTGAAAATGCATCTGCTTCACTTGTTGGGTTTGCAAAAACAGATATTCTGCAGCCAGGTGAAAGCGAAATCGTAAAGGTTTCTGTAGATAAGAGAGAATTTGCATCTTTCGATACTTATGGATACGGTACTTACATTCTGGATGAAGGTAATTATTATCTGACTGCTGCAACTGATGTTCATAACGCTGTTAATAACTTCTTGGCTGCAAAGGGATTTACTCCTGAAACAACTGAAGGAAGAATGGATGCTGCAGGTAATGCTGATCTAGTAACTGTTTGGACAAATGAAGCAATGGATTCAACAACTTATGCAGTGACTGAAGATGGTGATGCAATTACTAATCAGCTGTCAATTGCTGATCCTAATCTGAACGAAGGTGTTGAAGAATCTGTCACTTGGCTCTCACGTAAAGACTGGACAGGTACATTCCCTACTGAAATCGTTAAGTTTACTTTAACAGAACAGCTCGTTGCTGCACTGCAGGAAATTCTATACAATCCAGAAGATCATGAACAGATTGAAGTGCCAACTCTTGGGGCTAAAAATGGGTTGAAGCTGGTGGATATGATTGGTAAAGAGTATGATGATCCAGCTTGGGATGCGCTTCTTGATCAGCTGACTTATGATGAAATGGTATCTTTGATCGCCGACAGCTTCCACTGGACAATGCCAGTTGAATCTGTACAGGCTCCAGGTTCACGTGACGAAAATGGTCCTCAGGGTCTGACAGTAACTCTGTTTGGTGCTGGTTTATCAGTTGATGAAACAACTGCTTTGACTTCTGAAGATGTCATGGCTTCTACATTTAATCAGAAGCTGGTTTATGAAATTGGTAAGGTAATTGGTGAAGACTGCCTAGCAGGTGAAGTAGCAATTCTTTATGGTCCAGGTGCAAATATCCATCGTACACCATATAGTGGACGTAACTTTGAATATTATTCAGAAGATGCATTCCTGTCTTATGAAATCGGAAAATATGAAGTCATGGGTATTGAAGAAAAGGGCGTTCATGTTGTCATGAAGCACTTTGCCCTCAATGACTGTGAACAAGATCGTCTTGGTCAGGCTGCATGGCTGACTGAACAGGCTGCGCGTGAAATCTACCTGAAGGCATTCCAGGGAGCTTTGGAAGATGAAGTTGGAAATGGTGTAATGTTCGCTTACACTCGCTGGGGTACTCAGTGGTCTGGATCTGTACCAGGTTTGGCACACATCATGCGTACTGAATGGAACAACAATGGTTTGAATATCACTGATAACGTTCTGACTGGATATGTTAACGCACTGGATGGTATTTTCGGTGCAATGACAACTTGCGACTCCATGCTGGCATTTATGCCAATTGGAAATCTGCAGGGATTTGAAAATGATGGTGCAGTTGTAGCTGCAATGAAAGAAGCTTGTCATCATAATCTATATGCATTGGCAAATTCAATTGCTATGAATGGTATTGGTCCTGATTCAACAATCAAGGCTGTTACACCTTCATTGATTTCAACTCTTGAAATGGTAAGAAACATTTCAATCGTTCTGCTGGTTGTCTTTGCAGCACTTTGGGTTGTGAAAAACAATCAGTTCAAGAAGACTGAAGCTTACTCTGACTATAAGACATTCAAAGCACAGTTGAAGGCTAAGAAATAATGATTAAAGCGTTTGCGGTATTCTGCAAACGCTTTTCTTTTTCTGGATTGAAAAACAATGCTGCTTTCTGATATAGTTAAAAGAGAAAATGGCAGGTTAATTTATGAAGGTATTAAGTGTTGGAATTCCTTGTTATAACTCAATGGCTTATATGGATAAAGCGATTGAATCAGCACTGGTGTGCAAAGAAGATGTAGAGATCATCATTGTCAATGATGGTTCAAAAGATGAAACGGACCGTATAGGTAAAGAATATGCTTTCAAATATCCGGAAAGTGTGAAATATGTTGCGCAAGAAAACGGCGGACACGGCGAAGCGGTTAACACAGGGCTGAAAAATGCAACAGGATTATACTATAAAGTACTGGACAGTGATGACTGGTTTGATGCAGATTCTTTGAAAAAAGTAGTGGAGAAACTCAAAGAGCTGGCCGAAAATAAAACTGAACTGGATATGATGATTGTCAATTATGTTTATGAAAAGCCTAGTGAAAACAAGACGGTGCCAATCAAGTTCACGAATGTGCTTCCTCAAAATAGAGTTTTTGGATGGGATGAGGTCGGCAATTTTCAGCCACAGCAAAATATCTTAATGCATTCAGTGATTTATCGAACACAGATGCTGAGAGATTGTGGGCTGAAGCTTCCAAAGCATACATTCTATGTGGATAATTTGTTCGTATATCAGCCGCTGCCTTCAGTGAAAACACTATATTATATGGATGTAGATTTTTACCGCTATTTTATTGGACGAACAGATCAGTCAGTGAATGAAAAAGTAATGATTTCACGCATTGATCAGCAGTTGAGGGTCAATAAGCTGATGGCTGAATGCTGTGATGTGACAAAGCTTGAAAGCAAGAAGCTGAAAAAATATATGGTTCATTACATTACGATGATTTCAGCTGTATCTACAGTGCTGGCATTGAAGTCAGGTACGGATGAAAACATAGAGAAAAAGTATGAACTATGGAAATATTTAAAAAATGATAAGCCTGGATTGTATAAGGAAATCAAAAGAACACTGATTGGAAGTTTGATAGAAATGGACAGTGTACTTGGAAGAAAAGCGATTTTAACAGTTTATGCACTTTCTCAGAAAATCTTTGGGTTTAACTAAATGATAAATTAGCCTGTAAAAGGGCTTTTTTTCTCTCTTGGTTGAATTTAACAACTTTTAAAAAATTTCTAAAAAAAGATGTTGACATAGGGTAGGTAGAGTGGTAATATAAACGAGCACACGCCGAAGAGGGGTGCAAAGAGAAACTCGATCTTTGAAAACTAAATAGAATTACAAGAAAAAACACAACGTCAATTCAAGAAAGAAAGA
>JAFQKG010000085.1 GCA_017397025.1 Erysipelotrichaceae bacterium
GTATGCGGCAACATAGAAGATGGCGGGATTTATACTTTCTGCGTTGAACATCATTTCATTGAAGCTATCAAATCTTGACTTCATTTTCTGTTTTGTACTTTTTTGATGATTTTTCAGCTAATCGTATTGATTAGCTTTTTCGCATCTTTAAATAATCCTGTGGTGTGGTCATAGCTATAACAGTTTTTGTGGTTTTTAAACCTTTGACGATTTCTGTGGTTGAGCTTTAAACACTTTGTGGTTTATCTTTAACACTTGTGTGGTTTTTACCACACTTTTTTATTCCATTAAAAAACCTCCTTCCCTTACAATGATATTCCACTAGTCACCAGGAAAGGAGGAAGACGTATGTCTTTAGAAAAGTTTATCACAGATATGCTCAATGTGGAATTAGATGAGTTAGACTCTATAACTTCCATTCCACAATCTGATGATTCTATTGTGATCAAACTGAAACTTTGTAAAAAGGAGAATGTTTCTTGTCCGATTTGTCATGGAAAAGTCAAAACTCATGGCTATTATTCACGCAAGCTTCTCCATTCTACTCTCGTCAACCGTAAATGCACTATTGTCTATCAACAGCGACGTTACATTTGTGATCCATGTGAATTCACATTTCATGAGGATAATCCTTTCACTTCATCTTCGAATGGATGTACTTACGAAACTACAATCAATGTGTTGAAGGAATTAAAGCACACAAACTCTACCTATTCTTCTACAGCGAAAAGGTTCCATTTATCCCCAACCAAAGTTCAACGTATTTTTGACCAGCATGTTGATATTCCAAGAAAAACTTTGCCAGAAGTTTTATCTGTCGATGAGCACTATTTTCCCAACTCTGATCAAGATGGTCTATACATTTTCGTTCTCATGGATTTCTGTACCGGAACATTGATTGATGTTTTACCTGATAGGAAAAAAGATTGCCTCATCAGCTACTTCAGTAACATTAAGAATAAGACGTTCGATCATAAAACTGGTCTCAGTGAACTGAACAATGTCAAATACATCTCCATAGACCTTACCGACAACTACAGAGATATCGCAAAAGCATATTTTCCAAAGGCAATCATCTGTGCAGATAGTTTCCATGTATTAAAACATCTAACTGATGATTTCAAAAAGATTAGGACACGCTGCAGAAGAAATACACAGGATGAAACGTTGGTATATCTTCTCACCAAATTCAAATACATCTTCAATTTCGGAATCGATTTAGACAATACTCCCAGATACAATAAACATTTCAAAAGGTATATGAATTATAGAGATATCATCAGCATCATCTTCAATAATTTCCCAGAACTAGAAAGAGCTTACGACCTCAAAAACCAATACATTCTTTTTAACAGAACTGCAGATTATAAGAATGCGAAAGAAGACTTATCTGATTTGATTCGTAAATTTGGAGAATCCAACATCAAGGAATATGAGGAGTTTTACAATCTGCTTATCAACTGGAATCAGGAAATCATTAACTCTTTCATCAAAGTTAGAAGTAAAAGAATCAATAACAGCTACATTGAGTCTAGAAACGCTAAAATCGAACGTTTGATTATGAACGCATATGGTTTTGCGAACTTTAAAAGAACACGCAATAGAATACTCTACTGTATCAACAAAGACGACAACTATCGCATATAAAAAGTGGTTCAGGTTTATACCTGAGCCACAATTCGTTTATAGCTTGACCACAATCCCGTTAAAGCTAAACCACACATTTTGTGATAGCTCGACCACAGCCTGTTTAAAGCTTACTCCACAGGATTATTTAGAGGTCCGCTTTTTCTTTACAAAAAAAGACCACCATGCAAAAACATGAGTGATCCATTACTATATAACAATCATAATTACTTTTACTGTCTCAAAGACGTTTTCCACTCTAGCAATTCATTCATCTGCTGGTTGGTCAACTGATAATA
>JAFQKG010000086.1 GCA_017397025.1 Erysipelotrichaceae bacterium
AGAATTTCAAATTCACTCATGTTCCCTTACCTCCTATGATTCTTATGGGCGATGATGGTTCAAAGCTTTTTGGAATACAGGAGGCACTCCTCTGCCCATGATTCAATTCTAGACGGCTCAAATAGGAAACACAACCCCCACTCCTTTTCGTGTGTAAAAGGATTATACTCTTTTGTTTTCTCCTTAAGAAGTTTCTGATATACTTGTAACGGTGATATGTATGCTTAACAATCTTAATTCAAATCAGAAAAAAGCAGTGGTGACGGACAGCCGCTATGTTCGTATTATTGCTGGGGCCGGTTCTGGAAAAACACGTGTTTTGACAAGCCGCATTGCCTGGCTGATCAAAAATAGAAAAGCGTTCCCAAATCAGATTTTGGCGATTACGTTTACTAACAAAGCAGCTAATGAAATGAAGGAACGTGTTTCTAGAATGATGGAAGAATCAGGATCCATGGTCTGGATTTCGACCATCCATTCGCTGTGTGTTCGTATTCTTCGTGAAGACATTCACTGCATGGGGATGCCAAGAAATTTCACTGTCATGGATGCTGATGACCAAAAAGCCATTTTGAAAGAAGCATATAAAGAACTTGGATTCGACAAGACTTCTCTTTCATTTAGTTCTGCATTAGATTACATCAGTGCCAACAAAGGTGAAGAAATCACGGTGGAAAGAGCGTATCTTTTGGCAGGACAGCTTCCGGGTGAGAAAAGAAAGGCGCAAGTGTATGAATACTACATCAAACGTCAAAATGCTCTGTATGCGTTAGATTTTGATGATCTTCTTTTGGTCACTGTTCGAATGTTTCGTCAGTTTGCAGAAGTGCTGGATAAATGGCAGAAACGGTTTACTCACATTCATGTTGATGAATTTCAGGACATTGACAAGATTCAGTATGAATTGATTCGTCATCTGGCGGGTTTGCGCAATGATGTTTATGTGGTTGGAGATCCTGACCAGACGATTTATACGTGGCGCGGTGCAGATGTCAACATCATCATGAATTTTGAGAGGGATTTTGAGCCTTGTGAAACAATTATTTTGAATGAAAATTATCGCTCTACTCCGCAGATTCTTCAGGGAGCCAACTCTTTAATTGTCAACAACCGCTATCGAGTTGAAAAAGAGCTATTTACTTCCAATCCGGATTCTGGAAAAATCACTCATTATTCTAGTGCCTCTGATGAATATGAAGCACGCTGGATTGCCTCCAAAATGAGTGAACTTCACAAAAATGGAAAACCATGGCGTGACATGGCAGTGCTGTATCGTTCCAACTATCTTTCACGTGCGATTGAAAAAGGTCTTTTGGATGAGCATATTCCATATATCATTTTTGGCGGAGTAAAATTCTATGAGCGTGCTGAAATCAAAGATGCATTGTGCTATTTGAGGATGATCTGTGCAGCAGATGATCTGGCACTTATGCGTATTTTGAACAAGCCAAAGCGCGGTCTTGGCAACAAGAGCATTGAAACGATTCTTAAACAGGCCCAAAAAGAAGGCATTTCAATGTATGAAGCGATGAAAAATCATCGATTGTTCAGCGGCAAAAATCAAAAGACGATTGATGAGTTTGTCTCAATGATTGAACGCTGGAGAAAAAAGGCAGAAGAAGGAACTGAAATCTTTAAGCTCTTGGAACTGGTTATTGATGAATCAGGATATCGCAGCATGCTGGAAGAAGACAAGGAAATTGAACGTCTGGAAAACCTGAAGGAACTGATTGGAGATGTACAGTCTTTTACAGTCAATTATCCTGAGAGTACTTTGGAAGAATATCTGCAGCTGGTTTCATTGTACGGAGACAAGTCTGAACTGGAAACAGGGCAGGCAGTACAGCTGATGACTGTGCATGCTTCTAAAGGCCTGGAATTTGATACGGTATTTCTGTGTGGGATGAATGATGGTGTTTTCCCATCCGAACGTTCCATGCAGGATGGTTTAAAAGGCTTGGAGGAGGAACGACGTCTGGCCTATGTGGCCATGACGCGTGCTAAACGCAAGCTATATATCACAGAACCGGGAGGATTCAGCTACATTCTTCAGCGCCCTAGAATGAAGTCACGTTTCATTGATGAAATTGATGAATCTACAATGGAACACATTGGAGCTACTTTCGATTATGGAAGACCAAAAGAATTCAAGATTTCCTTGCCTGAAGATGATTTTGAGCCGATTCGTTTAGAACGTCCAATGGAGAAAAAGACTCGCTCTGGACTGAAAGGAAACGACATTGTGATTCATGGCGTATTTGGTGAAGGTATTGTCCTGTCAGTGAAAGTAGGTCTGGCTGAGATTGCCTTTCCATTCCCGCATGGAATCAAGAAAATCCTGGCAACGCATCCATCCTTAAAAAAGAAGAATTCCTGATGGAATTCTTTTTCTTATGGATGTGTATGTTGATTCAAATGTGCTATAATATTAAAGTTCAGGAGGTCACTCATGAAAAAAAGAATTGAAGAGCTTCGAAATAGGCTCAATCAATACAATTATGAATATCATGTGCTGGATGCACCAACAATTTCTGACCTTGATTATGACAAGCTGCTTAGAGAATTGATGGATTTGGAAGCGGCTTATCCAGAATATGATGATCCAAATTCACCAACGAAAAAAGTAGGTGGACAGGTTCTGGATGCGTTTGACAAGGTTGAACACAAAAGACCGATGCTTTCTTTAGGAAATGTGTTCAATTATGAAGAGTTGAAATCTTTCTGTACGAAGATTGAGCAGGAAGTGGGCGAAGTAGAATATGTTGCAGAGTGCAAAATCGATGGACTAGCCATGTCAGTCAGCTATCTGCAGGGCCAGTTTTTACAGGCTGTAACACGTGGAGATGGTGTCGTTGGTGAAGATGTATCTGCCAATGTGAGAACTGTAAAATCACTGCCGATGAAAATTGGGTATGATCAGAATCTGGAAATCCGCGGTGAAATCTACATGCCAAAAAAGAGTTTTGAGCGCGTCAACAAAGAACGTGAAGAAAATGGGGAAGAACTGTTTGCCAACTGTAGAAATGCAGCAGCTGGATCTATTCGTCAGCTGGATTCAAAAATAGCAGCACGACGTGGTTTGGATGGCTTTTGGTATCATCTTCCTGATGGGGAGCTTTATGGATTGGACAATCATTATGATTCCTTGATGTGGATGAAATCATTAGGATTTAAAGTGAATGAAGTCTATTCCAGAAAGTTTCAGAATGTGGATGAAATCTGGCAGTTTATCGAAGAACTGAGTGCAGTTCGATATGATTTGCCTTATGATATTGACGGTGTGGTTATTAAAGTCAATTCTTATGCAGTACAGCGTCAGCTTGGCTTTACATCACGTACGCCAAAGTGGGCAGTAGCCTATAAATTTCCAGCTGAAGAAAAAGAGACTGTACTGGAAGACATTTTTCTAACAGTTGGCCGCACAGGAAAAATCACACCGAATGCGCAGCTGAAACCTTTGTTTCTAGCAGGGACAAAAGTTAGCTTTGCCCAGCTTCACAATGAAGACATCATCAAAGAAAAAGATATTCGAATTGGCGATGTTGTTGTGGTACGCAAAGCAGGAGATATCATTCCTGAAGTGGTACGCTCTGTTTCTGAAAAAAGAGATGGAACTCAAAAGCCATATATCTTTCCATCTGTTTGCCCAGTCTGTGCTCATCCGATTGTTCGTGATGCAAAAGAAGCGCATTATTTCTGCATTAACCCGGATTGTCCAGCCAGAGTGGTTGAATCAATTGCTCATTTTGCCAGTCGTGACTGCATGAACATTGATGGTCTAGGTATTAAAAAGGTGGAAGCGTTCCATCAGATGGGCTGGCTAAATGCGATTGAAGATATTTATCGGATTTCTCAGTTTGAAACAGAAATCTGTGAAACCAGCGGATTCGGTGAAAAAAGCTATCGGAATCTAGTGGCTTCCATTGAAGCCTCTAAACAAAATTCTCTGGAAAAACTGCTGAATGGATTAGGTATCCGTCAGGTAGGAGACAAAGCAGCCAAAATTCTTGCCCAGCGGTTTCATACGATGGATGCACTGATGAAAGCAGAATTTGATGAGCTGCAAGAAATCAGAGACATTGGGCCTATTACTGCTCAAGGAATCATAGCTTTCTTCGCTGATGAAGGAAATCGCAGAATGATCAATCGACTGAAAGAAGCAGGTGTGTGCATGGAAGCATCTGTGACCAGAATTGAAGAAAGCTTCTTTACTGGAAAAACGGTTGTTGTAACAGGAACACTGAAAAGCTATGGGCGAAAAGAAGCTGAAGCGGTTTTGGAACAGCTTGGGGCAAAAGTCAGTTCCAGTGTTTCAAAGAAAACAGATTTGGTTATTTATGGGGAAAGTGCAGGAAGCAAGCTGGACAAGGCCCGTAAACTAAACGTCGCAGTGATGTCTGATGATGAATTTGAGACAAAACTGAAAGAACGTCAATAAAAAATCACTGAACAAGTCATCAGTGAAAAAGAAAGGAAGTTGATTATGGAAGAAATCAAAGATCAGGCTTATTTTAAGGAACTGGCACATCGATTGATGTTTGATTTGAGTGATGAGGAAGCACTCGATATCGTGAAAGAATTCAAGACATTGTGTTCACAGCTGGAACTTTTGGAAGCCATTGATACAACAGGTGTTGAACCTATGGTGTATCCTTTTGAAGCACCAACTGTGTATTTGAGAGATGACGAAGAAGAACATGTCATTTCTCAGGAAGAGGCTCTGTCAAATGCTCAGAAAGTAGTACAGGGACATTTTAGTGTGCCAAAGGTGGTGAAATAAGATGACAATTGTAGAAATGTTAAAAGACAAAGAACACATTGAAGAAAGAGTTTATGAAGCACTTGAAAAAGCACAAAAATCACAGAAAGATTTAAATGCAGTTGTTACTTTCATTGATCCAAAAGAACAGCTTGAGCATCTTGATGAAGTCAAAGGCGGTCTTTTGGAAGGGGTGCCTGTGATTTTGAAAGACAATGTCAGCACAAAAGGCATCAAGACAACGGCATCAAGTAAGATTCTGGAAAACTATGTACCTGTTTATGATGCAACCATTGTTAAGAAAATGCGTGATGCAGGTGCAATCTTTATTGCAAAAAGTTCTATGGATGAATTGGCAATGGGTGGAACAAATCTGACGGCAGCAACAGGTCCAGTCAGAAATCCGCACAATCTGGAATGCATGTCAGGAGGATCTTCAGGGGGATCAGCTGCACTTGTAGCAGCAGGTGTTGTACCAATGGCAATTGGGTCAGATACAGGTGATTCAATTCGTAAACCTGCTTCCTATTGCGGTGTTGTAGGGCTGAAGCCAACCTATGGGCGTATCAGCCGTTATGGCATTATTCCATATTCCAGTTCATTGGATCATGTTGGCTGTTTCACACGTTCGGTAAAGGATGCAGCGATTGCCCTTGAAGTCTTGGCAGGCCGTGATGATTTTGATATGACCAGTAGTTTTGAGCCAGTTGAACATTACATTGATGCTGTCAAGGGAGATGTTGCGGGCAAGAAAGTCGCAGTTTTGAAAAACGTGATTGATGCGATTGATAATGAAGCGACAATGCAGTGCTTCAATGATGTACTGGATGGACTGAGAACTAAAGGTGCTGTTGTTGAAGTGGTAGAAATGAATGAAGCACTGCTGAAAGCACTGCTTCCTGCATATTATCTGATTGCCAACTGTGAGGCAACGGCTAATCACTCTAATCTGGATGGAATTCGTTTTGGAAACCGCAAAGATGCAGAAAGCTCTGAAGAAATCATGATCAAGTCTCGTACTGAGGGATTTGGCCCACTGATTCGCAAGCGTTTTGTCATCGGAAGCTATGGTTTGTTTGTGGAAAATCAGGAAAAACTGTTCCGTCAGGCTCAGCGTGTTCGCCGCTTGATTGTCGAAGAAGTCAATCGTGTGTTGAGTGAATATGATGTCTTTGTAGCGCCTGCTTCTGTATCAGGAGCTCCTAAGCTGGATGATGCAAGCCGTGATCAGCTTTCAGATACGTACCTTGTGGCTGAAAATCATATGATTCTGGGTAATTTCACAGGATATCCAAGCATCACTGTTCCGATGGGACTTTCTGACGGCATGCCTGTGGGCATTTGTCTGACCGGGTCTGCTTTCAAGGAAGGCGAACTGCTGAACATTGCACAGGCTGTTGAAGATGTCACTGGACTTTGTGACATGAAGGTGGGTGACTAAGATGAAATATGATGTTGTCATTGGGATTGAAATCCATTGTGAATTAAAAACTAAACATAAAATGTTTTCTGCTGGACCAGCTGCATTTGGACAAAGAGCTAATACCTGTGTCAATGAAATTGATTTAGGACACCCAGGCACATTGCCAAGTGTCAATAAACAGGCTGTTCGCTATGCCATCATGGCAAGCACTGCATTGAACATGAGCATTGACAGACTGGTTCGATTTGATCGTAAAAACTATTACTATACAGATCTTCCTAAGGGATTCCAGATCACTCAGCAATTTCATCCAATTGGAAGCAATGGCTATTTGGACATTGAAACAGAAGATGGTATAAAGCGTATTCGCATTGAACGTCTTCACATGGAAGAAGATACTGCAAAACAGTTCCATCTGGATACACAGACGTTGATTGATTTTAACCGTTCAGGAACTTCATTGGTAGAAATCGTTTCTTTGCCAGATATGTCAAGCGGAAAAGAAGCTGCAGCCTATGTTTCAAAGCTGCGTGAAATTCTGTTCTATCTGGGAGTATCTGATGTGAAGATGGAAGAAGGATCCATGCGTTGTGATATCAACATTTCTCTGAAGCCAGAAGGATCTGAAAAATATGGTACAAAAGTAGAAATCAAGAATCTGAATTCCATTTCCAATGTTCAGAAGGCGGTTGATTTTGAAATCGAGCGTCAGTCCAAGATTTATGATGAAAATGGAAGAGTAGCTCAGGAAACAAGACGCTTCGATGAAGCAACACAGACTACGGTTTCCATGCGTATGAAAGAAGCTTCTGTTGACTATAAGTATTTTCCTGAACCTAATATTTTCCCAATTCTATTGGACAGTGAATGGGTCAAGAAGATTCAGGAAAACCTTCCTGAACTTCCTGATCAGCGTCGCACACGCTACATGAATGAATATGGTCTAGGAAGTTATGATGCCAATGTGCTGATTTCCAATAAGGAGCTTTCCGATTTCTATGAAGAAGTCTGCAAGGTTGCAAAAGATGGGAAAATTGCAGCAAACTGGTGCATCAGTGAACTCTCTGGGGCATTGGCAAAGCGCTCTGAAACGCTTTCCAGCATGAAGCTTTCTGCCGATCATCTGGGAGCTTTGATTAACATGATTCTGGATAAGGAAATTTCAGGCAAACAGGCCAAAGAAGTGTTTGAAGATGTACTGGAAGGCAAAGACCCTAAGGAAGTTGCAGCCGCAAAGGGAATGAAGCAGGTTAGCGACACTTCAGCGATATTGGCTCTGATCAATCAGGTGCTGGATGAAAATCCACAGTCGATTGCAGACTTCAAAAATGGCAAGAGCCGTGCTGTTGGGTTCCTTGTAGGCCAGGTCATGAAAAAATCAAAAGGTCAGGCTAACCCTGCAATGACCAATCAGCTTTTGACTGAAGAACTTAAAAAGAGATAAAAGCCGGAAACGGCTTTTTCTTAATTTCTCGTGTGAAATCATGTGAAAAAGTATCAACTGTGATAAATCAGTGGAAATGTTTCTAAATTTAATGTAGAATAATTCTGTTAAAGGAGTAAGATCATGTCCCAAAACACAAAAGAAAACAAAAAAGTAAAAAAATCAGGAAAAAAAGGTAAATTGGATCTTGCAAGCTGGATCATCATCGCTGGCTTAATTATTATTGCAATTCCATGCATTGCCTTTGCCTATATTCTTCTATCTGCGCAGTCTGCAACAGGTTCTGTGATTACAGGTGATCGTTTTACAGGAGATCTCGATCCTGCCATCACAGAGGAACAGAAGACATCCATTGCTTCAGCAGTCCAGGCAATAGAAGGTGTAGAGAGTTCAGAAGTGGTTTTAAAGAGTGCAACTCTTCGTATTTATCTTGATACTTTGGATGAAATGACACCAGAAGTGGCTGAAGAGATTGCCAATGAAGCGTATACAAAACTGACTGGCGTCTGTGATGAAGGTACTTATTTCACCCAGACAGCTTCTAAGAAAATGTATGATGTAGAAATTCATGTCTACAATCTGGAAGAAAATCGTGATTCAGATGAATTCGTGTACGTGATTGTTAATAAATCATCATCGATGGAAGCTCCAATTGCACGTTTGGTTTCTGAACCTTTGGATCCTGAACTTGCAGCTCAGCTTCTGGATAAGCTGGATCGCAAGCTTCATCCTGAAAAGTATGAAACTGAAGGGGATGAAATTACTGTTGGGGAAAGCGATATTGAAGAGCCAACAGATGAAACGGGTGAATAGACTGCTGATGCAGTCTTTTCTTTTGAACAGGTATTCTGATATAATCATTTCAAATGAGGAAAGCGTATGAGAAAAAATGAAATTGTACAGGGAAAATGCATGGATTATACCAATGAAGGATTAGGTATTGTGAAAATTGATGGATTCCCTGTGTTTGTTAAGAATCTGCTTCTTGAAGAAGAAGCAGAAATACAGCTGATGAAAGTAACCTCCTCTTTAGGATATGGAAGAGTAGTGAAACGTCTAAGTGATTCAACAGAAAGAGTTGAACCAGAATGTTCATCCTATCGTCTATGCGGCGGATGTCATCTTCAGCATATGAGCTATTCGCATCAGCTTGAATTCAAAACTGATCGTGTAAAAAACTGTTTCAGAAGGATTGCGCATTTTGATGTTCCTGTTGAAGATTGTCTAGGAATGTCATCACCTTGGAAATATCGCAACAAAGTGCAGATTCCTGTTGGATTCAATGGTGGACGCACTGTTCTAGGGTTTTATCGTTCACATTCCCATGATATTGTGGAATATGATGAATGTCTTGTGCAAAGTGATTTACAGAATCATCTGACACAGTGGATGAGAGAAGAACTTTCTGCACTTTCATCAGCTGAATTGTTTCGACATGTGCTCATTAAGCATGCATTGATTTCAGATGAGGCGATGGCAGTATTGATTGTAAAGAAAGATCATCCGGATTTTAAAAAACTGGCACAAAAGCTGGCAACTGAATTTCCGCAGATCAAAACAGTGGTCTTGAATTTCAATGACCGCATTGACAATGTTATCTTGGGCGACAAGGAAAAAGTGCTGATTGGATCAGGAATGATTCGTGAAACATTGAAGGACCTTTCTTTTGGTATTTCCAGCAAATCCTTTTATCAGATCAATCCTTATCAGACTGAAGTTCTGTATTCCAAAGCTTTGGAATTTGCCAATCTAAGTGGAAATGAGGAAATTGTAGACGTATATTGCGGTACAGGAACAATAGGACTATTTGCCGCAAGAAGTGCGAAGCATGTCACAGGAATTGAAATTGTCAAAGAAGCTGTAGAAGATGCCAGAAGAAATGCTGAGTACAACAAAATTTCTAATGCAGATTTCATCTGTTCAGATGCCGGTGCTGCAACTCAAATGCTTCTTCAGAAAGGAATTCATCCAGATGTCGTGATTGTTGATCCGCCTAGAAAAGGGCTGGATCTTAAAACGATTGAATCCTGCACTGGGATGAACCCTAAGCGCATTGTTTATGTTTCCTGTGATCCTGCAACCTGTGCAAGAGATTGTGCTATCTTTCATTCATTGAATTATCATGTTGAAAAAGTACAGCCTGTAGATATGTTTCCACATACACATCATGTTGAAACAGTCGTGCTTTTAAAGAGGAAAGCATAACTTCAAAAAGAGAACTTGAAACACGCTTGATGCGTGTTTTTCTGTAGATAAAAAAACCGTGCAGCTTTGCTGCACAGTCTAAAACGATGATTTAATGTTATTTTGACATTTTGAATCGGTAGACAACAATACCAAGAATGTTTTCTTCCTGGACGTTTCCAATTTCAGTATGTCTGGAATCCAGCGATACTTCGTAATTATCTCCCAGCACAAAATACTCTCCTTCTTTTAAAGTAATAGGAAGGCTGGCTCGTCCTTGAGCTAGCTTTCCGTTGGATTGCCAGCTTTCGCGAATTGGCTCACCATTGATTAGAATCTGCTGATTGTCAGTAATTTCAATAGTATCACCAGGTGTGCCAATAATACGCTTAATGATAAGGGATTGTTTCTCTATGCTTTGAGCAATAATGACATCGCCAAAACCATAGTCTTTTTCAAGGCGATTGAAAACAACGATATCTCCTTCAGCAAAGTTTGGGACCATTGAGGACTGTTCCACTTGGGCTATTCCAAGAAAGAAGGCGAAAACAAGATAAACGATGGCTGGTAAAATTGCAATTTGAAGAAGTGTTTTAATAAATCCTGCCAACAAAGAGAAGAAAGAACGTTCAGATTTTTGAGATAGCTTGAGCTGACGTTCGATTTCTTCAAGAGTAATATTCTGCTTATTCATGAGAAATTGGATCTTCCTTTAATTCTTCTGGTAAATGCTCAATGATTTCTTTGAGTGAAGCATGTGTTTTCTGAATATGATTCTGGAAAGCATCAAAATCTTCAGTCAGAGAAATTAAGAGCTTGCGTTTAGAAGTGTATTCATGTTCAATCTCAGCAAGTCGCTGATTTTTTTCTTTGATGGATGCAGAGATGATAGCTTGTGCTGTTGAACGAGCTTCTGAAATCATTTGTTTGCATTGAGCCTGTGTATCACTGAGCATTTTTGCAGTTGTGTTTCCTGCAGCAACAGCGGCTTTCTCAATTTCATTGCATCGATCCTGTGCAGCTTTGAGCTGCATGCCTTTTTCTGTGCATTTTGTATTGAGCAAATCATTGTATTCCATCAGACGAGTATTTTTTTCTCTTAAACTTAAAGCACTTTGTTCCATTTGCATGGCTTTTGCCTCTGCTTCAAGAAGACGTTCCTGTAGTGCTTCTTTTTCTTTTTTTATTTCGTCCAACTGATCTTCGTAATCTTCAACCAGCTCTTTCAGGCGTTCTAAAACTTCAGTTTTATCAAAGCCACCGAAGCGCACTGTATTAAAATAAAACTCCTGACTCATATAAGGCCTCCTATAATCATAATACTACTTCATAATTTTACCTTAAAACTGAAGGATTGAAAAGATTCAAAAAAATTGTTTTTAAGCCATTTTTGTGAATTCAAAAGGAAATCTTGAGGGTGTGCTGTATCTCTTTGATAGAACTTGTGATAAAATGTTAACAGGTGATTGATATGAAACACAATGAAGAAATGATTGAATGGTGTTCACAACTTGAATCTTTGCATCTTCCAAGATGGAGTGAATTGCCTGTACTGGATTTGTATATGGATCAGGTCGTGACTTTGATTGAACGATATTTAGGCCTGTTTTTTATTGATAAACAGGAAAAGATGCTGACAAAATCCATGGTCAACAATTATGTGAAGCTTCAGTTGATTCCTGCTCCTGTCAAAAAACAGTACAGTCGCCGTCATGTGGCTTTGCTGATTGCAATCACTGTGCTGAAACAGGTGGTTACGATCAAAGAAGTGAAAGACGGCATTACAAATCTAGCGAAAATTCATGGAGAAAAATGGGCATACAATTATTTCTGTGAAGAAATGGAACTGGCATTGAAGCGCGTTTTAAAACAAGCAAAAGGTGAAATGCTGGATGAAAAAACAGAAACGATTCCATTTGAGGAACTTCCGTTAAAACTCTGTGCACAGGCTGTCGCCTGTAAAATTGTAGTTGAAAAGACAGTTCAAATTCAAAGTCGTATGCCATTGAAGTAAGGAGGGGTGTTCATGATGATTGCATTAAGCAAAAAAGATATTGTGGAAATCCTGAAATCAAATGGACTTGAAAACGGCATGATTGTGGAGGTGCATTGTACACTGCCATCGCTGGGATATGTGATTGGCGGAGCACAGACCATTGTCGATGCACTGATGGAAGTTGTGGGCTATCAGGGGACAATTCTGATGGCAATGCAGTCCGCGCATAATTCTGAACCAACATTTTGGAAAAAACCAATGGTTGATTGTGAACTTGCGCCAAAAATCAGAGAAACCATGCCAGCGTTCCATCGTAAGGAAAGTGACGCTACACAGATGGGGGAAGTGGCCGAAAATTTCCGCAGACGTGAAGGGGTTGTGCTTTCTTCTCATCCAAGCTGTGCTTTTGCAGCTTGGGGAAAATATGCTAAATTTCTCTGCAATCATCAAAGTCTTCATTTCTGTTTGTCGGAAGAATCTGCAACAGCTCGTCTTGTTGAATTGAAGGCTTCTGTGCTTCTTTTGGGGTCCGGCTATGACAAATGCACCTGCATGCATCTTGCTGAATACCGCAGTGATGTACGTCCGATTGTGCTTCAGGGTGCTGCTGTAGAGCACAAAGGTGTTCGCGTGTGGAAACAGTATCTAGACATTGCCATGGATTCATCTGAATTTGCTTCTATTGGTCAGCTGATGGAAAAAAACAGTCTAGTCACTCAATTTCAGCTTGGTGAAGGAGAATGCCGACTGTTTTCAGCAGAAACGGCTGTCAGCGTAGCAGAGCGTTATTTCAAAAAAGCGCATGTAACACGATATTATCAAACGACAAAAGTGGAAAGCGAAGCATAGCTTTCCTTTTCTATTCTTGCAACTGAAATAAGAATGAATTATACTAGAGATGTCAAGACAGGGGTACTCGAAAGAGTTGAGATAAACCCTTATGACCTGATCAAGTTAATACTTGCGTAGGGAGTCTAATCTTATTTCATTTTTTAATAGGATTATTGTTCTTACGCCTCGTGATTTGGAGGTGTTTTTTTATGAACAAAACGAGAGATCTGATTTTTATTGCCTTCTATGTTGCACTGGCCTGTGTGCTTGACTATGTCAGTGCAATGATTCCATTCCTTCAAATGCCTCAAGGCGGTTCCATCAATCTGGCAGTCATTCCAGTGTTTGTCGCATCATTTCATTTAGGATGGGCGAAAGGTGCTTTAACGGGACTATTATGGTGGTTTGTAGGATTTTTGCTAGGGGGCAACAACTGGTTTGTTGATCCGATGCAGTATGCGCTGGACTATCTTATTCCGGCCGTGATCTGTGGCCTGGGTGCTTTGCTTCCAAGAATTGGAAAACTGTCCAATCTGTACAGTGGCATGTTTGTGATGATGTGTTTGAAATTTGCATCGCACGTCCTTGCTGGTGTTTATTACTGGCCGCCTGAAGGAGCAGCGCGAGGACGTATGGGTGCCTGGACTTATTCTCTAGGATACAATTTGTGGTACAATCTGGCGACTTTGATTGTGGCTTTGCTGGTAGTTCCGCTTTTGGTTCATCGGATTTCCAAAGGGCGCAGTGATTTCAAGGGGCTGCGTTAATCATACTTGTGTGCATGATGTAGAAATATTCATTTTCAATCAGAACAAAATTGTGTATAATATACAATGTTTGTAGAAAGAAGTGATCATCATGCTGCCGTCAGTGAATCAGATGGTATATATTCAAAGTTATAAGCATGACGGATCTCTGCATCGCACTTGGGCAAAAGGGCATGTACTGGAAGCCAATCAGAAGCAGTTTGTAATTGTGACCAACAAGACATGGGTCATTGAGGCGGATGGGAGAAGATGGTTCACAAAAGAACCGGCAATCAATTTCTTTTATCCAGATTACTGGTTTAACATCATCACCATGATTCGTAAAACAGGAATCTATTATTATTGCAATCTGGCTTCTCCAAGCCTGTATGATGGAGAGGCAGTCAAAAATATTGATTATGATCTGGATGTCAAATGTTTTCCGGATGGAAGAATCCAGATTCTGGATGAAGATGAGTATGAACAGCATGCTCTAGAAATGGGATACAGCTCACAGATCAAAGAAATCGTAGAAAGTCAGATGGATGTACTTTTGAAAATGATTGAAGATAAGGAAGGTCCGTTCAATCAGGAAACCATCGAAAAATATTATCAGATTTATCTGAACAGTTGTTCTGGCAAATAAGAAAAAAACTCTGCAGAAATTTTTGCAGAGTTTTATTTTCGAAAGGTTTCAGAGAAACTGTGGATTTCACGATATTCTTTTGGAGAAATCCCAAATTCCTTTTTGAATGCGCGGTAGAAACTGGAATAATCTTTAAATCCATAACGATGAAAGATTTCTGTGATGTTCAAATCACTGGTTAATGCATTTTTGCATAATTCCAGGCGTTTTTTCGTGATGAACTGATGAATGGAAATCCCATATTGTTGTTTAAATAGATGTGCAATATGGTACTTGCTGACAAAAAATGTTTCAGCGATTGAATCAAGAGTCAGCTCTTCATCAATATGATTTTCAATGTGAGAGACAATGCTTTTATCCAATGATTGATTGGAGAGAGTTTTGACAGGGTTGATCATTTCATAAGCCATGCGATTGAGATGAAGAATGATGTCATGTACACATAATGAAATTTTCTGAATGTGACCAAATCGATCAGAATGAACTTCTTCAATCAGACGCAGGAGTTTGGATTCAATAGAATTGAATCCAACTACATTATTTGGATAGATGTAATGCTTGTTTTGAATCGTGTGGTCAATGACAAAGCGCATTTCCTTAGCTCGAGATATGATTGCTTCCATATAAGAAGCATCCAGCCAAAAGACAAACCTGCGATAAGGAACATGAATGTTATGATTGATGACATGATGAGGAATTCCAGGAGGAATTAAAATTACGTCTCCATGCTTCATTTTATGCTTTTTGTGATTGATGGAGATGGACATGTCACCTTCGACAAAGAAATAGAATTCATAATAGTCATGTGTGTGATTTTTGACACCCGAAAAATAGGAGTCTTCATAATAGTAGATTTCAAAATAATTGTTGAGCATATATTGTCGCTCATCAAAAATAGAAACATAAGAACGTGCCATAAAAGTACCCCTTAAATGATGACAGATAGATGAAATTGTAAAATTTATTTCGTACTGGTCTTTTTATCTATGTAAACGCTATCATAAAATCGCAATTTTTGCAATATTAACAACAATTTCCCCAATCTTCTTTTTTATATAATTAAGACGTTAGTTTATGGAAAGAGGGTATAAACGATGGAAATGACATTGAGATGGTATGGCACAGGCCATGACACAGTGACACTGAAACAGATCCGCCAGATTCCTGGAGTAACAGGAGTCATCACAACATTGTATGATACAAAACCAGGAGAAGTATGGAGCAGAGAAGCAATCCGTGCGCTGAAAGAAGAAGTAGAAGCAGCAGGATTGAACTTGAGCGGGATTGAAAGTGTCAATGTACATGATGCAATCAAGACAGGAGCACCAGAAAGAGAACAGTACATTGCGAATTATATCGAAACACTGGAAAATCTTGGGAAAGAAGATATTCA
>JAFQKG010000087.1 GCA_017397025.1 Erysipelotrichaceae bacterium
CGTTTTGGAATTGTGATCAACAATATACATGAACTCTTCATCCATCAAGGTTGAACCCATACTTTGTCCATCTACAATCGTTTCTGAATATACTTTCGCTCCATTGGTTACTGAAAGCACTCGCATTTTCATACCTTCTGCTTCCATTTCATATTCCATGGTCATTTTTCCATCTTTAAACTGTGAATAAAATTTGCCTGTTTTTGTTTTCATCCAAGCACTCAGCTCTTCATTGTTCTGTGAATCCTCTTTTTGCTGCAGGTTATCCTTATTATTCTGAACAACTACATCATCTTTCGGTAATGAAGTGTCATTGCTTTCGTTGTTTGTGCATGCACAAAGACTCATTGTAAGAAACAGTACAAGCATCATCTGAATTGTTTTTTTCATCATGTTCTCCTCTCTATGCATAAAGGCGACTGGCGGATGCCAGCCGCCATCATTGGCTTATTGGTAAATTATATTAAAACTTAAAGAAATCCTTCAAATCCACCTGCTTTTTAGGCTCAGGCTTGACATAATCGAATCCGCCTTGAGGCTCAGATACATTGAAATAAATGCACGGTGAATCTCCATCGCCATCAAAACAGTGTTCTGTGTCCACATGGTAGCATGTTTCATCAATCATCTTGTACAGATGATAAACACTTGGATACTGTCCTGCTGTTTTAAAGTCATTTTCCTGAAGCAGAATACGATATTTTTTTACTGCCTCTTGGGCTTCATCACTGCTGGTGAATGTTGCAGTGAACATCCAGTATCCATCCATATCTTCGATCACAAACTGGCTGCCTCCGCAGTTCCACTTTGGATAGTTTGTCAAATGCACATTCCATTCTTCCATCACCTGTGCATCCTTTTCCAGTGCTCTTTGTTCTTCCTGCACTGCATGAGGAAGCTTTGTTCCGCATTCTTGGCAAAATTTCGTTCCTAAATCATTCTGGGTGCCGCAGTTTGGACAAACTGCACCCTGTGCCAGTGTTTCTTCTGGCAATTTTGCTCCGCAGCCTGGACAAAACTTTTTATCTGCACTAGTAGGCTGCCCGCAGTTTGAGCATACCTTAACATTTTTTGAGGCTTCTGTTGCATAGTTTGTCAAACTTTTTTCTAAGTTGGCAAAAGCACTTTTCCACCCTGTGCCTGTTTCATTTTCTGCATTTTTTACCGAACGGATGGATTCATTGGCATTTTCTGCAGCATCATCAATTTTATCAGCCAGCTTATCTGCAAACTGCTGAGCTTTCGGAGCTACTGCTGTTTCAACAGCTTTTCCTATCGCGTTTTCAATTCCTTCGCTAATTCCTTTTTTTATCATTCTTTTTAGAAAACTCATACTAACCCTCCATTTTCATTCCGCATTCTGGACAAAATTTTGTCCCTGTACTTACCAGTGCACTGCAACTTGGACATCTAGCTGCCTGCACTGATTCAGGATTCTTTTCTTCTAGCTTCATCCCACAGTTTTGACAGAACTTTGTGCCTGGCAAATTCACTGCAGAACAGGATGGACAGCGATTTTCTTTCTCAGCTTGCGGCTGTGCTTCCTGATCTTCAGCTTTTATTTTCTCTATTTCTGTCTGAGCAGATTCCACTGCATCGTAGTGAGCTTTCGCAGCTACACAAAAATCAAGAACTTCATTTGCAACTTCTTTTCCATCAGCGTATTGCTGATAAACGAATTCACCGATTTTTTTCATGAGCTCAGCTGCAGCCATATTCTCAGAAGCAATTTTTGTATTTAGCTTTGTGATTTCAATTGCATCAGATGTCTTGTCGCCTAAGTTTTTAGCGACTTGGTTGAGTTTATCAAAAAATGCCATAATCATATCTCCTGTCTATTGATTTACAGATCCTTATATCGAATCAAAATCTGCATTCTGCTGGTAATTCCTAATTTTTTGTAGATATTTTTACAATGGAAGTGCACGGATGAAGAAGTAATGAAAAGTTCTTCTGCAATTTCTGCTTGAGTTTTATCACTTAATAGTTTAGAGAACACTTCCAATTCGCGTTTAGACAGCTTTTCCAATTCTGGATGCTTTTTAAGAAGAATAGAATACTCTTTTTCTGCAAGAGTCAAGTAGTCAAAATAATTCATTTTTTCTTTGTCCATTGCAATCACCTCCACCATCTACCTAAACAGGTAGTTTTACTTGAATTAAATTGATATGAAAGTTTCGTTGTATTAAAATATATTTACTAATAAATGGTTAAATTTGCCTCTTTGTGACTGTATTATATGGATTTATCTTGATAATACCTATCCCACACCTGGGGGGTTTTACAGTTTTTCCACCTTCTTTGATAAAATCCCCCTGATAAAGGCAGAAAAACTATCTATGAAAGGAGTATCTTGATGAACAATTCAATTCTTTTTTTTAATGAAAAAAAGAGACTTCATGAGCCTCTTTGGATGCTTGTCTGTTTTGCGATGTTCTGCTTCTGGCAGATGGGATTTATTTATTTCATGGGACCGGCATTAACACTAAACGGAAAAACTCCTCTTCC
>JAFQKG010000088.1 GCA_017397025.1 Erysipelotrichaceae bacterium
AAGACATCTATGGTTTTAGTGTTTCTCACGAAATGATTTCAGATATCACTGATGTCATTCTGCCAGAACTGGAAGAATGGAGAAACAGGCCACTTCAGAAGTGCTATACATTTTTGTTTGTGGACTGTATGTACGTTACTCTAAGAACTGGCTATGAAGCGAAAGAATGTGCTATATACACGATTTTAGGCTATGATTTGAACGGTCATAAGGAAATTCTAGGCTTATGGCTTAGCGAAACTGAAAGTAAAAACTATTGGATGCAGGTCTTTGATGAACTGAAGTCCAAGGGATTAGAAGATGTTTTCTTCATTTCAATGGATGGAGTAAGCGGTCTTGAAGATGGTGCCAAGGCAATCTTCCCTAAAGTGATCGTCCAGCGTTGCATCGTTCATTTGATTCGTAATTCAATCAAGTATGTGCAGTCCAAGGATTACAAGAAATTCACCTCAGATTTGAAAAAAGTATATGGTGCAGTCAATTTGAAAACTGCGTAGACAGCTTTTGAAACTTTCTGCCGTACTTGGGAACAGTATTCTGGTACAGTTGAAGTATGGAAAAGAAACTTTAAATTTGTGGAACAGCTCTTCGATTATGGCAGTGAAGTTCGCAAAACAATGTATACAACCAATGCTATAGAAACTATCAACTCAAGCTTCAGAAAAGTCACTAAAAAAGGCGCCTTTCCAAATGAAAACGCCTTATTCAAGCTATTGTATCTGCGCTGTTTAGAGCTGAGAAAAAATGGGATGGTGGATCATCACACAACTGGCCAATGGTTCTTAACCAACTCATGGTTAATGATCAATTTTCTCATAGAGTTACTAAATACCTACGATAATTCGTTCTTTTACAAATTACTTACACACTTTTCTTGACAAGCCCGACAACGCCAGCAGACGCTGGCTTTCTCTTATTTATTGAAATTGACTCTTCTGCATTCAGATGTGTCTTTTTTCTTTCCAATCACTTTATCAAATGATCTTGGTGTTTTTTCATGCTGTTTGGCTTTCTTTTTCGCCAAAGCTTCTTTCATCTGTGACTTTACGTCCATCTTATCTTCCTTTCAAGATACCAAAGAGTCCACGTGTCAATGTCTTTCCAAATTCGCCTGAAAGAGTACGAATGGCAGAATTTGCTGCTTTTTGAACTGAGCTTTGACGACGAGAAGTATCTTTTCCCAAAAGCATTGAATCAATCAAATCTTTGGTAGTTTCTCGTGTCAATGTGCTCATGGCATTGGTTGCAGCACGTTCAACCACAGATTTCTTTGTGCTTCCTTTTTTTGCTGAAACTCTATTTTCAGCTTCAAAGACTTCTTGAAGTGCTTCATATGCACTTTCATTATCCACTGTTTTTTCATATTTTCCATACAGTTCACTGTATTCGATCACAGATTTTCTGCGCTCATCATCAATCGCACCCATAAAGCTCTGAGGAGGACAGATTGTTGCCTTCTCAACAACCGAAGGTTTGCCATCTGCATCAAGACATGAAACCAGCGCTTCCCCAGTTTTCAATTCAGTAATGACTTCTACTGTATCAAAGGCAGGATTTTCTCTAAAGCTCTGTGCAGCAGCCTTTACATTTTTCATTTCAGCTGGTGTGTAAGCACGAAGTGAATGCTGAATACGGTTGTTCAGCTGAGAAAGAACACTGTCAGGAACATCCATTGGATTTTGGGTAATGAAATAAACACCAACTCCTTTAGAACGAATGAGCTTCACTGTCTGTTCAATCTTCTGAACGAGTGCCTTTGGTGCATCGTCAAACAACAAATGAGCTTCATCAAAGAAGAAAATCATTTTTGGCTTATCGCAGTCTCCTACTTCAGGAAGATTTTCAAACAATTCTGAAAGCATCCACAACAGGAATGTTGAATACAGAAGCGGCTTCTGATACAGCTTAGTGCAGTGCAGAATACTGATGACTCCTTTGCCATCTTCTTCTGCCAACATATCTTTCATGTCCATCATTGGCTCGCCAAAGAACAAATCTCCGCCTTCATCTTCTAACTGGAGCAGTTTTCTTTGAATTGCACCAACACTCTGTTTAGTAATGTTGCCATATTCAACAGTAAATTCTTTCGCATGTTCACCTACATATGTCAGCATGCTTCTCAGATCTTTCAAATCCAGCAAAAGCAGATTGTTGTCATCCGCAATATGGAAAACAATGTTCAATACACCTTCCTGAACTTCCGTCAGCTCCAGTAAACGAGACAGAAGAACAGGACCCATATCCGAAATTGTTGAACGCACAGGATGACCGCCTTCTCCAAATACATCAAAAAAACGAACTGGATATCCCTTCAATTCAAAACCTTCAAGCCCAAGTTTTTCAACTCTGCCTAATACATTATCACTTGCTTCACCCTTTTTGCATGTACCTGCCAAATCACCTTTGACATCAGCCATAAACACAGGAACACCCAAGTCAGAAAATGCTTCTGCCAATACTTTCAGTGTGACAGTTTTCCCTGTTCCGGTAGCTCCTGCAATCAGACCATGACGATTTGCCATAGCGGGTTCAAGATAAACGGCCTTTTCGCCTTTACCAACTAAAATTTTTCCATTTTCAAGCATATGTTGTCTCCTCGCATATCTATAAATATTATAGCTGATTTTACCTATAAGTTCTATATTCATCTTATGTTACATTAGTTATTTTCTTTACAAGACACCCTATTGTACATTGATGAAGGGTATGCTATATTAAGATTGGACAGAGGGAAGGAATACCCCCTGCAAGATGTAATTTCCTAAAAAGGACTACTTCTCTTGGCGTGATGGGTAGTCTTTTTTAGTGTTTCTGTCTTCTTTCAGACAAAACGCTGCCAGTTTCACTGATGCAATCATCAATGTCAGCACTTGAAAGACCAATGATAGAATTTCAAATTCACTCATGTTCCCTTACCTCCTATATTTCTTATGGGCGATGATGATTCAAAGCTTTTTGGAATACAGGAGGCACTCCTCTGCCCATGATTCAATTCTAAAAGCTGCTGACAGGAAACACAACCCCCACTCCTGGAGGCAAAACGAGCTGAGATGTTCATCCCAGCATATAGAAGTTCTATTTATTATTTAGCTTTTTTGATGCAAAGACACCCTATTGCATGTTGATTGTGCATATGCTATATTGGAACTGGGCAGAGGGAAGGAATACCCCCTGCAAGTTGTTACCTAAAAAAGGCTACTTCTCTTGGTCGGGTTGGTAGTCTTTTTTAGTGTTTCTGTCTTCTTTCAGACAAAACGCTGCCAGCTTCACTGATGCAATCATCAGTGTCAGCACTTGAAAGACCAATGATAGAATTTCAAATTCACTCATGTTCCC
>JAFQKG010000089.1 GCA_017397025.1 Erysipelotrichaceae bacterium
ATGCTTGGAAATTTGTCTTTGCATCAGCAAATCAACGTTGTTCAATCTGATATCCTTTCAGATTCTGAGGTCTTTGAACATGGTGAAACAACCATGTCTTTGATTGATCTTGTCAGCTGGATGATCATTTCATCAGACAACACTGCAACAAATGTTTTGATCAGAACTCTAGGAATGGAACACATCAATCAGTACATCAAAGAAATTTTAAAGCTTGAACACACCAAACTTGAACGTATCATGCTGGATTATGATGCCATCAAGCAAGGAAAAAACAACTACACTTCACAAATAGAACAATGTATGATGTATGAAAAGCTGTTCCATCATGAAATTTTAACTCCTGCTCTTTGTGAAACAGCTATTGAAATCTTAAATAATCAACGCTGTCAAAATCAGCTCATGCGCTATCTTCCTCAAAACATAAGTTTCGCTCATAAAACAGGTGAACTTGACTATCTCATTCATGACTGTGGTGTTCTATGCACCCACCATCACAAAATATATATTGGTGTATCCCTTTATGAATGTGAAAGACAGGAAGGCGATTTCCCACTTATGGGACAATTAGGAAAAATAATCATCTCTGCATTGACTCAAGAGAATACGATATGAAAGTATTAAGTTATTTACTTGCATTTATCTTCACTTTGTTCTATGGAACAATCATTATCTTAGGCGATATTCAGCATGTTGTTTTTGCTTTATCTTGCGGCAGGTTTTCTTTCAAAAGGACATCTTCATGGCAATTTATTCGGTTTAATGGCAGAAGTTGTTTTGATAATGATGGGCGCAAAAGAAACTGGTCAAATCATTAAAGAAACTCCATTTGCTGTCATTTTAATCATCTATTACTTAGTTTTACTGCTCATTACAAAAAGAAAAAACAGGAAGTCACAACCATCATAGTCTGTGATTTCCTGCTTTTTTATTCCTACTGTTTTTCCGCAACCATCATTGCAGATGCATTCATTAACTCTCTCATTTCCTGGATCTTGCTTAGTTCAATCCCAGTTTCATCCATAATTTGCTGATCCGCTGAGCCTTGTACAATCATTTTAACAGCTAAGCTCATGTTGAGTATTCCATTTTCTCTAGCCTCATCAATCATCGACTGCCCCCATCCTTTTAAACTCATTACCTCTTTTCTCCTTTCTGTGCTCCACTTGATTCCATAATCTTTTTCGATTCGTATGATCATCTGCTCTGCACTTACCTTGTCTCCAAACAACAAGCTCAACAAATCCATTGTTCCGATTTCTCCACTTGCTTCATCATAAGGCGAAATCACAATCAGTTTCATCATGTCATACTCTTCTTTTGGAAATGAGATCTTTTTCCCTTTCTGCTTCTCTTCGATTTCATAGACATTCTGTATCCCTTTTTTCCTCATCCTGCAGATCCAGATCCCAATCACTTTCTTCAGTCTGTCATACTCTGGCTGTCTGAATCCAACTTCTGATCCATCTTGTCTTGCCAAAAGTCTGCTGATGTAGTATATCCCTCGCTTATGCACTGGATATTCCATCTCACTTCCCTGTACTTCCAGATTGATGATCAGTCCTACCTTTTCTTCACTTTCTGGAAGTCCTGCATACAAAAGTACATCATATTCTATTTTTTCCTTCTCTATGCTTTGATCCACCACATTTCTGCTTTCCAAAGGTGCATCACTGTCTTTTTGAGCTAGCTGAGGCTCACAGATCAGCTCTAGGATTTCTTCATCAGACAATCCATGATATTCATCCACTTCACGTTTGAGGATATTGAGCAGCACCTGTTTGTCTGCCAACAGCTTTTTGCACTGTTCATCATACCAGTTCACATTTTCATGTTGATTTCTCCCTTCATTTCAGTTATTACCCAAAATCAGGAAAAACCTCAAAATCTGTCTTTCTTTTTACAATTTTATTGTATCATGTCACTTTTTCTGATGAAAAGAGGGGGTGCCCCATAAAAAACAGGGTAAGTTCTACCCTGCTGTTTCATTTATTTTTTCTTTAAGCAAATCAAAGTACATTGGTCCTGCTTCAAGGATAGTTCGATGATATTCAACTTCATCAAACCGCTTTCCAAGCTTTTCCTCTGTATCTTTTCTTAATTCATTCATTTCCAATAATCCAATACCATACGGAAGCAAAAGTCCAGGATCAGAAACTACATATTCATAAAGACTATTGACCATTTCATCAGAGTCAACAAATCCATATTCCTTGAGGAAAGAGCGAATTCCTTCCTTGCCCCATCCTTCATAATTGACCCCAATATCCACAAGTGCCTGAAGCAGATAATTGAGTTCAGTATCCAGTGCCAAAAATCTTGCTAAATTAGGATCATCTTCAAGCATCCACTCAAAGCTATACATTTCGACATACATGGCATATCCTTCAATGTACCCTTGATTCTCTACAATTGTACGAATCGGATGAGGATTGGTATCATAGTAGTACGTTGTCTGGAAACAATGCCCCGGAAACCCCTCATGCGCCAACGTTGAATAAAGAGTCACTGTATCTCCTTTTGTCGCAAGCGGATTGATTTTAATGACATTGTCAGTAATGAAATCAAATGGCGGAATCAGATAATAAGCAATAGTTGCTTCATTCGTAATACTTGGATCAAGATACTCTGCAGTATACGTTACCTCTGGACCCTCAGGAAAATGCTTGAGAAGCTTCTTCTGATAATTGTTAAGGATCTTTTCTGGTTCTTCTTCCTCAAACTGAACACTCATGTAGCGATTGACCAAAGTCTCATCTGTGTACATCAGCTGCATATATTCCTGCAGTACTTTCAAAAGAACATCTTTTCCCTTCTCCAGCATTTTTGATGGGCTGAGTGAAGATCCGCTTTTGTAATAATACAAGGCTTCATAGTAAGCTTTTCCTTCTTCTGTCTCTGCAAGTGTTTCAAAGACAGCTGTTCCTTTCAGTGCTTCCAGCTGCTGTTTCACCCACTGGTAAGCTGGCAGAATCTTCTCATTGACAATTGTTCTATTCTCCTTAAAATAAGCATCCGTATCGAATTCTGCATTGGACAGTTTGTTTTCAAAAGAAACAATCAATGCACTGTCTCCCTCTTTTGAAAGAAATTTATCAATTTCTGCAACTGTTGAATCAACACTGAAATCTGTCATAAACAACCCCATGGAAGACTGCTTCTTTGTGAACTCAATACATTCTTCAAGATAGCGAGGCACATCTTCTAAAAGAATCAGATAATCCTTCACATCCTGTTCATCATAGAACTTGTACTCAACAAAATTGGTGATCAGTGCATCTGTTACGCTTTGAGCTGGTGAAAACAGATTCTGATAATAACTCAATCCTTCAAACCGAAGCTGAACATCAAGATATTCATGCAGCATGTTCCAGTCATCTTTTTGACGAGCAGTCAGATCTTCTGGATCATAGCTTTCAAGTTCTTTCATGACTTCACGAATTTCCTTCTCATCCTCAGCAATAGACTCATCATCCACTTCACCTAATGTCAGTTCAGGAGCTTCTATCTTGTAAGCTTCTGGATTTTTTAATGAGTAATGCAGAGTCAATGCATCTGAAGAAACTGTATCAGTGTATTCACGATCAAGAAACTCTTCAAAATCAAGCTGAATTTGTGTCATAGACACTTCTGTTTCCTCTTGATTTTTAGATGGTGTCTGTGCACATCCGCAAAGCAGTACAAGAGCTAAACAGCTTAACCAAATCTTTTTCATCATTTTCATCACCTTTTTTATTGTAAGTCTATTTCTAATGATTCACAATGATATTATGGCTTGGATTTGAAGAAAAACACTGATATAATTTCAACCATAAGGAGAAATCTATGGAAAATCCAGTAAAACTTCAGGACTTTATTCAGCGTACCATCACTGAACAGGATTTCAGAATGTATGAAGATTCCATTAAAGGCATCATTAAATTAATGATTATTTCAACACATCAGGAGTATGCCTATGATTTTTTGAAAATCATGATGAATGATTCACGCAGGGAATACACTGCCGATCTTTATCCAGGTATTGTACACACTGAATTCTATGATTTTGATTTGGAAGACAACAGTCCTTCCCGATACATCATTACTTATGTTCTGCCATGTGAAGGCGATGTAGAAGAAGTTCAGGAATATTTTGAAGAATGCTATAAAGAATGTGATGCAAGCATCACTGAATTGGTTGTGGATTATTATGAAAAAAATCATCTTTTAGAATTCACACGCATCTACTCTCAAGATGATCACATCATTTCTGCAAAACTGACATCAAAGTAAAAGGTCCAAGATGGACCTTTTCTATTTCTGTGCATTCACATATTTCATATGAAGTTTGTAGTTGATTTCAGCTGCTCCATCTACATTTCCACTTCTGAAAACTGGAACTTCTTCTCCACGTGCTGCCAGCTTTGAAGCAATGGCTGCAGTCATTGTCTGAACAATCGCAATCCCAATGAAATCACTGGTTCCTGCAACAGGAACTTTCCATTCACCCACATAATAAGCAGCATCGCCATATTCTGCCTGATTGTCAATCACTAAATCTGAAACTTCATACAGCTTCTTGCCGTCTTTTTGACGTGATGTTGTCTGTGTAGAATGTTTCATTGAAGTGATGCAGATGACTTTTGCACCTCGCTTGCGTGCTTCCATTGCCATTTCAACAGGTGCACTGTTGCGTCCGCTGTTAGAAATAATCAAAAAGACATCTTTTTCATCCACTGGATACAGATCCAGAATAGCTTTTGCATAGCCAGGAAGACGCTCCAATGCAGAAGACTTTGTTGGAAGTTCATGAAGCATCATTTCAGTTGGAAGAATCGCTTTGACAAAAGCCAGACCCCCTGCACGAGTAAACAGCTCTTCTACAATCATATGAGAATGTCCTGTTCCAAAGGCGTAGAAACGTCCACCCTTGAGAAAAGATTCAACAATCATGTCGGCAGCCTGATCAATGTTTTCACTCTGAGTATCAATCAGATCGTTCAGTTTCGTTTTCAGCACATCAAAATAACCTTGAATATCGTTCATCTTTTTTCCTCCTATGCAATCACAGTGATGTTGTCTTTGTGGTCCACTTCCAAAATCGGATGGGCAAGAATGTATTCAGCCAATGCATCTACCATGTCTTTTTGAATGTCCTGGACAACTTCAAGATTTTTGACCATGTCATACTCTCCGCCGCCATTTGCACGATAGCTGCTCATGACCATCACGAAGTCATCTGTCTCTTTAACTGGCTTGCCCTGATAGGTCATTTCAACAATTCTTGATCCAATTGGATTGGATGATTTGATGGTGTAATCCAGACCATCTACCATTTCATAATTGAAATGAAGCGGCTTAGGATCATAGAAGTTTCTGGCTACCACGACTTGTCCGTTTTCTGCATCAAAATACTCAGCACTCTTTTCCAAGTATTCTTTCAGAACTTTGCCTGTCATTTTCAAAGCCTTGAGTGTATTGGAATACACATACGTAGAAACAAGATCTCTCATGGTAATGGATGAATTGAATCCCACAGATTCATTGAACAGAGCCTGTGAAGACAGTGTTGCCTTGTCTGCCAAAGACAGCTGTACTTGATTGATAAAGGAAATAACAGGGTGTTTATGAATGCGGGCATCTGTTGGATCCTTCACCAGCAAATCCCCTTCCTTCAGTCTTCCCAGTGGCTGATCCAGCCACTTCTGAGCTCTTTTTTCCTCTTCTTCAATCAGCATCAGCATCTTTTCATCTGGCTTTTGGTCAGCCTTTAACAGCTCAACCGTGATCTCATGCGTATCCAGATCCCAGTTGACAACTCCTAGTTCCTTGCCGTTTTCCAATGGCTGAAGTGTTGCAACCCCATTGCAAAAAGTAGCATAAGAGCGATGCTGATGACCACATATCAGAACATCGATTCCTTCAATTTCATGACACATTTTCCATCCTAGGTTTTCTGATGTCAATAATTCTGTCGGCTCATTGGTTTCCATGTGTTTTTCATGTCCGCCATGATATACTACACAAATCCCATTGACCCTTTCTGACGCCCTGATCTTTTCAACTGTTTTTTTGACATAATCAAAAGCGTTTTCAAATTCATTGTGCTCAATGTTTTCAGCAGCTTCCCACACAGGAATATGCTGAGTCACAACGCCAATCAAGGCAATGGCATGATTATCATCAAAGCGATGAATCACCACTTCCTTTCCTAAAGGGTTGCCATACTCATAAGCATTTCCAGTCAGACACACCGCATCAACATCTTTCATGTACTGATGCAGCATATCCGGGCCATAATTGAAGTCATGATTTCCTAGATTATAGTAATCATATTTCAGGTAATTCAGTGCTTTGGCCATCGGCTGTATCTGCTGTTTTTCATAGAGATTATGATAATAATTCAAAGAACTTCCCTGAAGTGAATCACCATTGTCAATCAAAAGCGTATGTTCATCACGAAGAGAAGAAATATGCCCGCTTAAACGAGAGAGACCTTGTGCGCATAGCTGACGATTGGAATAACTGTAAGGTGAAATATAGCCATGAACATCCGAGGTTGCAAGTATCTTGATTTTCATATGTTCCCCTCTTATTCTTCAATGATTTTGGCCATGCTTAAAGCCAGCAAAAGAGCCAGCTGAGGCATTTTCCATGATTCTTTGAGCGGGAAGCGTTCTTTTTCAGCATTGTGAACATAGCATTCTGTATTTCCAGCTCCAATGCACACGGCTGGAATTCCTTTACAGATAGGAATAGAAGCATTGGTTGGTCCGCCTTTTCTTAAATCCGGCATATTGCCGATGGCTTCAATTGCACACCAGGCTGTTTCCACAATTTCATCGTGTTCGCCAAGTGATCCAGCACCTACATCAACCCATGTCTTGATGGTATAAGTAATTTCATTCTTGTTCCAGCGCGCTGTTTCTTCTTTGGCTGCATGACGCAGCTCTTCCGAAGCAATTCCCAGAAAACGTTTCACTACAATAATAACAAACCTTTTTTCCTCCGGATTCACATTACTTATACACTTTAGAACTCTCTTCAATTTTTCACGGGGGCGCTCTGTCAACTCATAAAAAGACGTAATGCCGGTGTCATATAAAACACCGAAAATCGTATTGATAATTCGCTTCCTTTCCCCCAAATCCAGATCATCCAACCAACCATCCAGACTTCTCTTTACCAATCTTGAAAAAGAATCCTCCGAATCTAAATATACAAACTCTTTTCCCTGCACCTGCCATGTGTAGGGATTATGCTGCATATGTAACTCGGCGCTGCTACTTACAACCTTGTAATCAGCGTGTTCTTCCAAGATCATCCCTACTACGGAAGACTGGGGTATTATCTTGCAGACAATAGGTTTTATATTCTCATATCTTGACTTTTCATACACTTCTCTCAAAAATCCCGGTCCATCAAAACTATAAACCTGTTTTATTCGCCTCTGCAGAGCCTCCGGAAGGTTCATTGCTGCATAGACTGCCAGATTACCGCCCTTAGAATGTCCGCCAATATAAAACCTTCCGGGATATCGAAGCATCATTTCCTCAGCATATCGAAGCGCCGCTCTTTGGGCTGGAATTTCTTCCTGAAAACTCAATGCAAAATCTTCCTTCCATCCCACTACACTTGCATCCGTTCCTCTGAATGCAATATAATACAATCCCTTTTCCAATTCAAAAGTAATTGCTGCAAACTGCTTTTCCGCTTCCGCACTAAATTCCTCTACATATCCACAAGCCCGAAGATCTCCATGCCGTCCTCCCAGTGCAAGCACCGGAATCAGTTTTTCATCCTCCGATGCAGTAAGCATGCCTTTTATCAAGATTTCGGAGTCATTTTCCGCCTTTTCCCGGAAATATTCACTTATTTTTTTATTAAAAAATATCTTTTTTAGCCCACTGTCTTCATAATCATAATAAGAAATCTGGCAGAGTATCAGACTGTCTACTATGTTAAACGGTTCCTCCTCAAAGCTCTTTTGCCTATATTCCTGTGCATACGTCAATATATTTGCCATTGTCATCTCCTCTTTCTCTCATATCAATTGTAACACACTTTAACGGATCTACGGTAAAAAGATTCTAAATATTGTCTGAAAAACAAATAAAACCTCGAGATTGTGATCCATTGTTTCAATGTATTTTTCAAATAACCACATCATACCTCTTGCAAGCCGTTATCATCTGTGATAACATATAATATAG
>JAFQKG010000001.1 GCA_017397025.1 Erysipelotrichaceae bacterium
AATCTTTTGAACTCAACTGGTCAGGACAGTGAAATTTTGGCAATGAAGCCTTAATGGAAAAAACATTGACTTCGCATTGCGATGCAATGATTTCCGTTTCTCTTAAATCCTCTTCATCATAAAGCTGTGCCATTTCAGAAGCAGAACGCATCCATCGACCTAATACTGATGTCAATGAAGATTCTTTCAGCGTTTTCTGAAGACGAATCCCTCGTACAACACGATACAGTGCTTCATCCTGCTCTTGTGCATAATAAATCTTGCTTAAAGCCACTGTTTTCGCTCGAAACTGAACAGCACATTTTTTTAAAAGCTGATTGCGTACCTTCCAGTAAGGAAAATCCTGATAGGAAAGTCCAATATGAAAAGAAGGCAAATCCTGTGTCAATTCATTCAGAAGATGAAGAACTTCACTTTCATTCATCAGATTCAGTGCATTTTCAAAAATTCCGCCTTCAGCAAACAAAATGACAAAACAGTCTTTTGAAAGAATCAAAAACTGTTCAAAAGACAGACATTTCTCAATACTCGACATTAAAATTGAGCTCGCTTTGATACAATGATGATAGCCCTTATCATTTTTCGCAATCAAAACACAGGAAACCTTGTTTTGTTTCCACATAAAACTGCATTCAAGCCCAAATATAGGTTTGATTCCCTCTTTTTGACAGATGTGATAAAAATCCATAGCGCCATGCATGCAGTTTTCATCTGTCAAAGCCACAGAATGATATCCTAGTGCTCTGGCTCGCTTGACAATCTGTTCAACTGACATCGTTGAATCCAAAAGAGAACACGCACTTCGTACATGAAGATGAACACTCATGACAATCACATCCTTTCTTTTTAAGTTTATCATACAAAACCACATGATTGTCAATCATTTGACATTTACAAGATAGTTTCACAGCGATAAAATGATACACAGAATTGGAGGGAATTCAATGAAAGTTGCATATGTAACAGATACAGGCATCGGTGAAAAGCCAGATTATTTTCACGATTCAGATATCTTTGTTCTTCCACTGCAGATCAGCTCAGCATCATCATCCTGGCAGGACATGGAAAATTTCTCAAAAGATGACTGTACAGAACAGCTCAAAAACAATCAGGTTCTTAAAACTTCACTTCCATCTTTAGGAAAAATAGAAGAATGCTTTGAGCATATTCAGAAGCAAGGCTATGAAGCTATTGTTGCAGTTCCAATCTGCAGCGGCCTTTCTGGAACAATCAACGCTCTTCATTTAACAGCGAAACAGTATGACATTCCTATTTATATTATCGATACACATGTAACAGCGATTGTACAAAGCTATCTTGTAAAAAAAATCAAGCAATGGATCGAAGAAAAGCAGGAAAAAGAAGTCATTCAAAAGAAAATCGATGAAGTGATTGATTCCTGCAACACTCTGCTTGTTCCTTATGATTTAAATCATCTGAAACGCGGCGGGCGACTGACACCTTTAGCAGCTGCGCTGGCAGGTCTTTTGAAAATCAAACCAATCCTTGAAATCAACAAGAGAACACAAGGAAAAATCGATGCAAAAGAAAAAGTCCGAACTTTCTCAAGAGCTATGGACCGTCTTTTGGAAATCATGAAAGAAGATGGCGTCAACGAACAGTACTCAGTGACTTTTGCACATGTTGATGACGAAGAAACTGCTGAAATCTATCGGCAGAAAGCCATTCAGATGTTTCCTGGCATCAAATCACAGAACTGGAGACTCTGCAATGTCGTCTCTGTTCATACAGGACTAAAATGTCAGGCAGTGCAGTACTTTAAAATGGTTGATTGAGCGTTTGAATTTAAACGCTCTTTTTACTGAATTTTCGACAAAATTCACACAAATTCTTTGGAAAGTCATGATATAATAAGATACCTGTAAAGGAAGTGATAACATTGGAAAATATTCCTGAAAAAATAGATACACAGCAAAAAAAGAAAAAGTCAGGCTGGAAAATAGTTCGAATCACATTGGCATCCATCATCGTCATTGGCTTTGTTGCAGCAATTGCTGTTGGGTATAAAATGATAGAATATGCAAAAGATGTAACAGAGAGTGCACCAGTGCTGAACGTGAAAGATTTTGAAAGTCCAGAGTCCAGTAAAATTTTAGATAAAAATGGCAAAGTCATCGATGAAATAGGCCTTTACTTAAGAGAAAATGTCACCTATGAACAACTGCCTCAGACACTTGTTGATGCAGTCATCGCAATTGAAGACAGCCGTTATTTCACACACAATGGGTTTGACTTGCCTCGTTTTACAAAGGCAGCAATGGAAATAGTAAAAGATTCACTGGCCAGCGGTAAAATCGTCTTTTCTCAAGGCGGCTCTACTGCAACCATGCAGCTGGTAAAAAATACCTATTTCACTGTTGATGCAGGAGACAATTCCACCATTGCCGAAAAATCCATTGACCGTAAAATCCAGGAAATTTACCTCTCTCTTCTTTTAGAACAGCAAGTTTCAAAAGAAGAAATTATGGAACTTTATCTGAATAAACTGAATTTTGGAGGAAATATTCGCGGTGTTCAAAAGGCCAGTCAATATTATTTTGGTAAAAACGTCAATGAATTGAATCTTTCTGAGTCTGCCCTTCTTGCAGGCATCATCAATAAGCCTAATGGATTCAATCCATACAATAAGCTTCAAGAAGCTACAGAAAGAAGAAACACAGTGCTGGATATGATGCTGTATCATGGCTATATCACTGAGCTGGAATGTTCTTTGGCAAAAGATATCCCTATCGCTTATCAACTCGTTGGAGAAGATGCAATGGATGTCCGTGATTCTCATCACGCTTATCAAAGCTATCTTGATGCTGTCATTGAAGAGGCCATTGCACTGACCGGAAAAGATCCTGCAACAACCTCCATGACAATTTATACTTATTTGGACACAGACATTCAGGCAAAGATGGACTCCATTTCCAACGATGAATTCATTGACTTTAAAAATGAACTGATGCAGATGTCCATGGTCTGCATGGACAACACAAATGGTCAGATTGTTGCTTTGAGCGGAGGCAGAAACTACACTGAAGGAGAACGTCTATTTAACCGTGCTACTTCCATGTATCAGCAGCCAGGATCCAGCGTAAAGCCATTTTTATCCTATGCACTTGCTTTTGAAGAACTGGGCTGGGCAACCAGTCACATTGTCACAGACCGACCTTATCTTTATCGCGGTACAACAAAAGTCGTCAAAAACTTTGACGGGCGCTACCGAGGCGATATGACTCTTTGGGATGCAGTAGGTACCTCAATGAACACTCCTGCCATTCAAACACTGCAGGATGTCATTGATCACTCTGGCAGAAATCGGGTCATCAGCTATATGAATGATCTTGGTTTTACTCAAGTCAACACTAACAATTTTGACCTTGGCTATGCCATTGGCGGATCCTCTTATACTGCAACACCTGTTCAGATGACTGCTGCCCATGCAACGATGATCAATTCTGGCCGTTACAACACACCTCATACCATAGAAAAAATTGTGTTTGCGGATGGAAGTGAACTTGTCAGTGAACCAGAACAAAAACAAGTACTCTCTGAAGGTGCCGCATATCTTGTTTCACTGCTGATGGAAAATGATGTCACTGGACCTTATGTCAACTATATGCAGATTCTCAAGTCCAAATACCCTGTTTATGCCAAAACCGGCACTTCAGACTGGGGAAAAGATGGAGAAGTCTATGGCATTCCTACTGGTGCAGTCAAAGACAAATGGATGATTGCCTCTACCAGCAAATACACAACTACACTATGGCTGGGATTTGATAAAGCAGTGCCTAAATCAGAAGGACAAACCTGGTTTGATTCAAGTTTCAATCGTCAGAACTATCCAGGAAAAATTATGCGTGAACTTCTGAATACGATTCATGATGATCCTGAGACATATCCTGAAGCACTTACTCAACCAGAAGATGTCACAAGCATCACTCATATTCTTGGAACTTTCCCATATGCATCCACCTCGGGTTATGAACACCTCTCGACTACTGGACTCATTTTAGAAAAACATAAGAATCTCGTGGATGTACGCAGCAGCATTCCTGATTTGAAATTGAATTCCATGAGCGTATACACTGATGAATGGGGATCTACTTCACTGCTTTGGAATGCTGATGGATTTGGTTCAACCAACGAAGAAGGCTTGAAAAACATTTCTCTTTCTGCTGGTGACATCTATGTTGAAGCGTGGGGAACACAGCTATTCAATTATTCTTGGATATTAGGCAGTCCGACTTATGTAGCAAAAATCTATATTGATGGTCAATTCTCTCATGAAATCTCAAGTTCATCTCCAAACTACTGGCTTTATGTTCCTTCGGGAAGCAAAGTCAAAGCTTGCGGTTATTTCTACTATCCAGGCGGAGCACAAAGCAATGAAGCCTGCAGCAATTAAATTAAAACTCCAGGAAATCTAATCCTGGAGTTTTTCTTATCATTTAGAAAACAAATAATACGGTCTGCCATTGCAGTCATTCACAATGATTTCAAACTGTGCATAAGCCTTAAAACCATCCATACGCACTTTTCCTGCTCTTTTAGGCACATCATAGCGTCCTGGCCGATACATCGGATCCCAGACTTCAATCTCTGAACCAGATGCACTTGCAACAACAACATAATGCCTAGAATCGGCAAACACACCAATCCAGCCTTCTCGATCCCCTGCAGGATTGGCAATCACAAGACCTTTTCCGCTTTGAAGAAATTCAAGCACACGCTGTGGATCTATCGTTTTTTCAACCTTTAGTTGAAACTGCTTAGCTAGTGCAGGAGCCAAAATGCTCATATCTGTTCCAAAACCTTCACGTGCACCGCTGTTTTTGGCAAAACGTGCACTTTCCTCAATTGGAAATTTCGTCTCTGTAAGACTTTCAATCACCATACTGGCACAGCAGACACCACAGCCATTGTTGGCAATGTTCCCATTTGGACTGGTAAGCGATGGATAAAAAACATGTTCATAATTCAGTTGACAATAAAATTCTTTGCATTCATTCATAAAACTGTCCTCTTTGTTTTGTTTCAATATATCATATGAAACTTAAAACGCAAAGAAGATTCAATCAAAGAACAATCGCAATCACATTGCCTTTACCTTTGTTGACAAGTTTGCTTAATACATTCTGCAGCCGGATACAGGCAGAATCAGGAATCATGCTTAATTTTGAGTTCATCCCATCTTTGATCAAATCAGACAATTTTCTGCCAAAAATATCTGATTCCCAAATTACTTCAGGATGTTCAGGATCACGGTTAAGATAATCAATCAATTCTTCACTTTGAAGCTTTGAACCAATAATTGGTTCAAAAGTGCTTTCTACATCCACTTTAATCATATGAATGGAAGGTGCAACTGCTTTGATTTTCACACCATACCGATTCTGCTGCTTGATTAGTTCAGGTTCAGACAATTGAATATCGTTCAATTGTGCTGAGGCAAACCCATATCCAGTACTCTTTACCATTTTCAATGCACTAGCTATCGAATCATATTCTCTTTTTGCGATTGAAAAGTCCTGCAGAATCTCAATCAGCTGTGATTTCTCAGTGATTTTATGACCAATAATTTCAGTAATGACCTCATTGTAAAGACCAGGCTTAACACTCATCTGTACTGTTGCAATACCTGTTGCTGGATCAACGGACGCAAGATTTACTTTTTCAATCATTTCATTTTCAGAAAGAACTGAAACAATCTGATCCACTTCCTTCAGTTTTTCTACCTGAATCATGCTTTGACGAACTGTTTCATTCAAAGAAGCTTTCAGCCAATGATCATCATGAAGCACACTGACCCATTTTGGCATTTCCATATCAATGGATGAGATTGGAAACTCATAGAGTGCACTTCTTAAAATCGCATGAATATCAGCTTCATTCAGCTTATCACAAGCCAATGGTATCACAGGTGCGTCCGTGTAAGATTCAAGCTCTTTAACAACACTTGCGCAAAGTGTACTTCTAGGATCCTTGGAGTTGACCAAAACAACAAATGGCTTTTGAATTTGTGTCAATTCATCAATCACTTCTTTTTCTGCAGCAACATAGTTTTTCCGAGGAAGATCTGTGATTGAACCATCCGTAGTCACGACAATGCCAATCGTCGAATGATCCTGTATCACTTTCTGAGTTCCCAAACGAGCTGCTTCATCAAATGGAATGCTTTCACTCATCCATGGAGTAATGACCTTTCTCATGCCATTTTCATCGCTGATGCCTCTGGCATCATCAATCAAATAGCCAACGCAGTCAATGAGGCGTACTTTCACAGTAAAACCGTCATCAAATTGGATGGTTGCTGCATGATTAGGAACAAATTTAGGCTCAGTGGTCATGATTGTCTTTCCTTCAGCACTTTGCGGAAGTTCATCAATCATTCTCATTTTATCCTGTTCATTTTTCACATTCACCACAACAGCCTTTTCCATGAACTGTTTGATAAACGTCGATTTTCCAGTACGAACAGGTCCAACAACTCCTAAGTAAATGTCCCCGTTGCATCGCTGTCCTATATTTTTCAATATTTCATTGGTATCCATAACATCCTCCTTGCTGATTCAAGTGTATGCATGAATTAAAAAAATATGAAAAAAAGCTGAATTACTCAGCTTTCAATTCTCGATTCATAAGATCAACCATTGCCACAGAAGGTTTTTTTCCTTCAAAGAGCACATGATAAACTTCGTTAGTGATTGGCATAGAAATGCCTCGTTTTTGAGCTTCTTCGTAAACAACTTTAGCACAGCGGATTCCTTCCACTGTTTTTTTGTTGTTTGCCAAAAACTCAACTGCGCTGTCCGCCTTGCCAATCTGAAGACCAGCAGTGAAGTTTCTTGAATGAACAGAAGTGCACGTGACAATCAAATCACCAACTCCATCCAGTCCAAGATAAGTTTCAGGTTTTCCACCCATGGAAATGCCATAACGGGCAATTTCCGCCAGTCCACGCGTCATCAGTGCAGCACGGGCATTGTCCCCCTGTCCAAGTCCAGTCAAAACACCAGAGGCAATCGCCATGACATTCTTCAAAGCAACACCAATTTCAGCACCAATGACATCTGTATTGCGATAAACACGGAACACGTCATTAGAGAACATTTCCTGAATCACTCGGGCAGAGTCTTCATTTTCACAGACTGCATTGACACACGTCAAAAGTCCAATCACTACTTCTTCTGCATGAGATGGACCAATCAAAGAAACAACATCACGCAGCTTTTCTTTGGATACTGCTCTCTTAATGACTTCGCTCATTCTTTCATGAGTAACAGGATGGAATCCCTTTGCAACATTGATCACATAAAATGGTTCTTCACAGTATTTATCAGCTTTAGACATCACATCATCAATCGCAATGGATGGTACAGCCAAAAGAATTGCTTCACTGTTTTGAATCATGGAAAGATCAGTGGTTGCAGACAATCGTTCATCCAGTTTTACATCTTTAAAATAACGGGAATTCATGTGATTTTCATTGATATCTTTGACTTCAGTTTCATCAATCCCCCAAAGTACAACTTCATGACCATTTCTAACGAGAATCTGAGCAAGCGCACATCCCCAGCTGCCACTTCCTAATACACTGATTTTCATGATTCCACCTAATCTTTCTGTCTCGCCAGGATTCGAATCGGTGAACCATCAAATCCAAAGGCATCACGAAGCTTATTTTCGATATAACGCTGATAACTGAAATGCAGTAGTTCAGGATCATTGACAAACAGCACAAAAGTTGGAGGAGCAGATGCAACCTGAGAAGCATACAGAATCTTGCAGCGCTTTCCATTGTGAGTTGGCGCAGGCGTAGCAATCTGTGCATCCAGCACAACTTCATTTAGAACACTGGTCGCAATTCTTAATTTTGAATAATTGTAAACTTCATCAATCTTATCAAATAATGTATGAACACGTTGATGTGTCTTAGCAGAAACAAAAACAATCGGTGCATAGCTTAAATAAACAAATTCCTTTCGAATTCGATCTGTCACTTCATTCATTGTCTTGTCGTCTTTTTCAACAGCATCCCACTTGTTATAGACAATAATAATTGGTTTTCCTGCCTCATGAGCATATCCTGCAACATGCTTATCCTGTTCACGAATGCCATTTTCTCCATCCAAAACAAACAAAACGACATCAGAACGTTCAATTGCGCTCATAGCACGTAAAACTGAATATTTTTCAACACTTTCATAAACCTTACCACGTTTACGAATTCCCGCAGTGTCAATGACGACATAATCCTTGCCATCATGAGTAAACGGTGTATCAATGGCATCTCTGGTAGTTCCTTCAATGTCACTGACAATGACACGTTCTTCTTTTAAAATCGCATTTACCAAAGAAGACTTTCCTACATTAGGGCGTCCAATTAAAGCAAATCGAACACTTCCTTCATATTGAATTTCCTGCTGCTGCGGGAATAGCTGAACAGCCTGATCCAAAACATCTCCCATGCCAATGCCATGAATTCCAGAAACAGCAATTGGATCACAGTCCAATCCTAATTGATAGAAATCATAGATACCATCAATATGATTGACATCATCAATCTTATTGACAAGCAAAAGAATCGGCTTGCCAGAACGCTGCAGCATACGTGCAATGAACATATCATCATTGGTGCAGCCTTCACGCCCATTCACAACAAAAAGAATAACATCTGCTTCTTCAATCGCAATTTCAACCTGGGCTTTGATTTCAACCTGAAAAGGCTGATCTTCAATCTGAATTCCACCTGTATCAATCACGCGGAATTCACGTGTCAGCCAATTTCCTTTGGCATAAATTCTATCTCGCGTAACTCCCGGAGTATCTTCCACGATGGAAAGACGCTCCTGGATAATTCGATTAAAAATCGTCGATTTACCAACATTTGGTCTGCCGACAATCGCAATCACTCCATCGCTCATGGTACTTCTCCTTTTCACATTTATAGAGGCAAAAGCTCTTCAATTTTTTTGACAACCTCATCAATAGACATGTCTGAGGTATCCAGCACGACTGCATCTTCTGCCTTTTTCAAAGGCGAGTGCTCACGATGAGTATCCTGCCAGTCACGCTGTCTGATTTCTTCTATGATCTGTGAAAGATCACTTTCAAAACCTTTGGATAAATTTTCTAAATGACGGCGATTTGCACGTGCTTCAGCACTTGCCGTCATAAACACTTTCAGTTCTGCATGAGGAAGGACTACTGTTCCAATGTCACGTCCATCCATGATGTAGCCTTTATTTTCTGCAATTTTCTGCTGCTGAGCTACTAAAAGAGCTCGAACCTGCTTATGAGCAGAAACATGGGAAGCTGCCATTGAAATCTCATCTGTGCGAATTTCATTGGTGATGGCTTTTCCATCCAGAAAGATGCTGCCATCACTCTTCATATCAATGACAGTTTCTTCAATCATTTTACAAACTGCAGCTTCATCTTTCAAATCAACACCAGTGTGCAAAGCTTTGTAAGCAACACAGCGATACATGGCGCCTGTATCCAGATGCACATAATTGAGCTGCTTCGCTAAGCGTTTTGCGATAGTAGACTTTCCTGCAGCACTTGGCCCATCCAGTGCAATGTTGATTGCCATTAGATGATTCCTCGATTCAAGAGTGTCCAATAAACCACAACACCCAAGACAACCAAAAGCGCAAGAATCAGAAGAACCAGCACAACGTTGAGAATCTTGTTGGCAGTGCTCATGGATTCTTCCATCTCATCCATGTCTTCTTCCACATCTTCAATTTTTTCTTCAATCACTTTGTTTTTCTTTTCAAGCTCTCTGCGCAGAGCTTTTTCTTTTTCAAGTTCTTCTTCAACTGCCTTAGCAACTGCAGATTTTTCTTCAATGACTTCTTCAGTTCTATCATCCTGTTCATCCAAAAGACTCTTTACTTCTTCTGAAACCTGACTAACTGTTTTTTCACGATTGAACACAAAAGGAATTGTCGCTTCCATTTCATTTGAGTAATCACATTCGATTTCTTCTTTCACCGTTTCTTCCAAAACAGGTGCTTCCTCTTTCTTTTTCAGGTTTTCAAGGATGTTCATTGCAGTATCATCCTTAGTCAAAAGACCTTTGTCTTTGTTGTACTGCTTGACTTCATTGATGTATTCATCCAAATATTCGTTGTTAAAAGTGTACTGTGTTGTCTTTTCGATTTCCTTTTCTTCAACAACAGGTGCAGTTTCTTCGAAATAACTGTTTCTTCTTACATGAATCGGATCATGATCCTTTGCTTCTTCAGCAGTATCAAAATGCATGACATCCAATCGATTCAAGCGTTCCTGAAAAGAAGACAGATCCTTTGATGTTACCTGGCTTTCAGCATCATTCTGCAGTCTGTCACGCAGTTCTTGATATTTCTTCGTTCTTGATAGTTTTTCCATCATCAAAACCTCCTAAACAGATATATTTTATCACACTCACAGCCTTAACCCAAGGACTAAAAGCGAAATAGTACAAAAACAGAGATGCA
>JAFQKG010000090.1 GCA_017397025.1 Erysipelotrichaceae bacterium
ATTGAAGAACATGACCAGGAAGGCCGCGTGATCACTCTGGAATTTGAAGATTATTATTTCATTACCGTTTATACACCTAATTCCCAGAATGAGCTGGCTCGTTTGGATTATCGTATGCAGTGGGAAACAGATTTTCTTGCATATTTAAAGCGGCTGGAAGAAAGTAAACCTGTGATTTTTTGTGGTGACTTGAATGTTGCTTATTTGGACATAGATCTTAAAAATCCAAAGACAAATCGACGCAATGCAGGATTTACCGATGAAGAACGTGGTAAATTTGGTGAACTTTTGGCAGCTGGTTTTATCGACACATTCCGTTATTTTTATCCGGAACAGGAAGGAATTTATTCCTGGTGGTCTTATCGTTTCAAAGCCCGCGAAAAGAATGCGGGGTGGCGCATAGATTATTTTGTTACGTCAGAAGTCTTGAAAAATCGTTTGAAAGATGCGAAAATCTTAACAGATGTTTTTGGCTCTGATCATTGTCCGGTTGTGCTGGAAATCGAATAAAAGAGTAGCAGAGCCTGTGAAGACAGGCTCTTGTGTTTTTTTAACTAAGGGTGTTGCTTTGAACTGGCTTGGCGGTCTATAGAAGAAAAGCTGCTGTTGAGATACTTCTCAGAAACTAGAATTCGGTCTATATGAGAAAAGTATCTTTTGTTAGAATTTTATTCTATAGATACATGGAGCAAATGTTCAAACATTTAGATTCAAAATGCAAAAGCTTGAAGTGGAAAAATTATAAAAATAATCAAAATAATCAGATATAGGAGGTAGCAGTATGACAAAAGTAGATATTATTTCTGGGTTCCTTGGAGCTGGAAAAACAACATTGATTAAAAAGCTGTTAAGTGAAGTGTTTCAGAATGAACAGGTTGTATTGATTGAAAATGAATTTGGAGAAATTGGGATTGACGGCGGATTTTTGAAAGAAGCAGGCATTGAAATCCGTGAAATGAATTCAGGATGTATCTGTTGTTCTTTGGTGGGTGATTTTGGCGAATCATTAAAAGAAGTGGTGGAAACTTATCATCCTGACCGTATTCTCATTGAACCATCAGGTGTAGGGAAGCTTTCCGATGTGATTAAGGCTATCACAGATGTACAGGATAAGGTTGAAGTGGAACTGAACAGCTTTACAACTGTTGCTGATGTCAGCAAATGCAGAATTTACCTGAAAAACTTTGGTGAATTCTTTAGCAATCAGATTGAACATGCGGGAACAATCATTTTGAGCAGAACTGATAAAGCAAAACAGGAAAAGATTGAAGAAGCGGTAAAACTGATCCGCGAACTGAATGCAAAAGCTGCAATTATCACAACACCGATCGCAGAACTTCCTGCAGATAAAGATTGGGAATAGATGGAAGGCAGCAAATCTTTGGAAGAAGAATTGCTGGCAGAGATTGTATGTCCTGTGTGCGGACATGTTCATGATCATGAAGAACATGATCATCATCACGAGCATCATCATGACCATGACCACGAATGTTGCTGTGGCCACCATGATCATGAAGAACATGATCATCACGAGCATCATCATGACCACGATCACGAGTGCTGCTGCGGACATCACGGACACGATCATCATGGACATCACCATGC
>JAFQKG010000091.1 GCA_017397025.1 Erysipelotrichaceae bacterium
TTACAGCACATCCAAATGTTTTTCCGGATGCAACACTGTCTGAATACTCTTGTGTAAATGCACTGGACCATCCTGCGTCATATTTGTTTGCATCATTAATTACGTTCTTTACTTCCGATTCAGTTTTTCCATTGAAGCTGTTAGCAGCAGGAGAGTATGCACCTCTAGAAACAGTGTAATTGATTTTCGTTTTAGGCTCTTTCTTTCCTGTATCATTGGAAATGATAGAATCTTTTGCGATTGTAGTTGAATACTTTTCAGATTTTGTTCCTAAAGCTAAATCATTGTCAGTAATAAATTTCTTGAATTCTGCTTCAGTCTTTCCTGCAAAGCTGGCTACTTCAACGCTCTTTTCTGGTTCAACTGTAATGGTAATTGTACCTGCTAGTTTAACCGTTTCATCCTTTTTAGGGGATGTGCTTAAGATAGTACCTGATTTTGCATCAGTTTTCTTTTCTGCTTGGACAACTTTGTATTTGATGTAGTTTTCTTTAGCGTAAATGGATTTATTGATGGTATCTACCCATGTCTTGACATCTTTCTCAGTCTTTCCAGCAAAATCAATCAGTTTAACTGAGCCTAATGACAGATAGACTTTAATTTTCGTTGTTTCTGATACACTTCCGCTTGATGGAGAAGTGCTAATAACTTTGTCTTTTTCAGTTGAATCAGCATAGTAGCTAAAATATTCAACTTTAGCACCAGTTTCTTTTACCCATGCTTCAACTTCTGTTTTAGTCTTTCCTTTTAAATTGTCTACTTTAATCGCTTTTCCTGAAGAAAGAGTGATTGTTACAGTATCACCTGTTTTGATAGTAGTGTTCTTCTCAGGAGATTGATTGATAACTTTTCCTGATTCAACTGTATCAGAGAATGCAGTTTTAAATGTCACAGTAATGTTATTGGTTTCTGCCCATGATTCAATGCTTTTCTTGGTGTTTCCTGAAAAGTCAGGCATAGGGATTTCAACTCCAACAGATTCAGTACCGACTGAGATTTGAACAATGATCATGTCTGAGCGTTTTGCAGAACTTTCTTTTACATTGATTGAGACAAAATAATCTTCTTTCACTGTGCTGGATGTAACGTATTCAAAAGTGATATCGCTGAATTTGTTTTCTTCAAAGAAAGTTTTTAATTGTGTTTCTGTCAGTTCGCTCATCTGCTGAGGCAACTCAATGACTTTATCAGGATCTGCTCCTTTTGAAACAACGAAGGTGACCATATCTTCTTCTTTCATCTTCGTACCGGCTTCAAGACTTTGTGAGAGAACAGTATCTTTTTCCTTTTCTTCACTGTATTCATATTCATAGACTACCTGATTTTCAAGAAGCTCATTGGAATCTTTCCAGCTCATAATATCTTGAATTGTTTTATTTTCAAAGTCAGGAAGTTCGGTTGTTTTCACAGGACTGTTCAAAAATAGAACAATGGCCAAGGCAGTAAGAACTGCCAGTACGCCAGTGATTGACAACAGAACAACTGTTTTTTTATTTTTAAGTATTTTCATGGTTTTTCCTCCCTGATAAAAAGTATTATAACATAGAATCTTGAATGATTGATGAAAGAGTTTCATTCAAACTATTTGTTTTGTGACAATTGAATAAAATTCTGTTATCATGAGAAGGCGACTAAAAGGAGAAGATAATCATGGAAGAAATTACCAGTCGAATTGCTGCTGTATTAAACATCAAGGAAGAACAGGTTGTCAATACATTGAAACTTCTTGAAGAGGGGAATACAGTGCCGTTTATTGCTCGTTATCGAAAAGAGATGACACATAATCTGGATGAAGAACAGATTCTCTTTATTTCAAAAGAGTATGACTATCAGAACAATCTGAAAAAAAGAAAAGAAGATGTCCTTCGCTTGATTGAAGCACAAGGTAAATTAACAGAGGAAATAGTACGAGCTATCCATAGCTGTGAGAAATTATCACAAGTGGATGACTTGTATCGTCCATATCAGCAGAAAAAGAAAACACGTGCCGCTGATGCTATCAACAAAGGTCTTGAGCCTCTGGCAGATTACATCATGAGCTGTCCTAGAACAGGCTCAGTTGAAAAAGAGGCAGAAAAATATGTAACTGAACAGGTTTGCAGTGCTGAAGAGGCTTTGCAGGGAGCGCGTGATATTGTTGCAGAACGCGTTAGTGATGATGCAAAATTGAGATGGAAAATCAAGGATTCCATTGAAAACTATGGACGCATTGTTACAAAGGAAAAGAAGAATCACAATGATTCGGAAAAAGTCTATAAGATGTACTATGATCGTTCAGAACGCATTTCCTTCGTGCAGCCTCATCGCATTATGGCCATTGAAAGAGCTGAAAGTGAAAAAGTAATATCTGTGACGATTGAATATGATCAGGACTGGCTGATTAATTATGCAGTAAGAGGGATAACACGAAATCGCACCACCATTGCTCAGCAGCAGATTGAAGAAGCAGTCAAGGATGGATTGAAGCGTTTGGCATTTCCTTCTGTTGAGCGTGAAGTACGCTCTGAACTCAAGGAAAAAGCACAGAAGCAGTCCATCGAAATCTTTTCAATGAATTTGGAAAAACTATTGCTTCAGCCTCCTATGATGGGGAAGATCATTCTTGGATTTGACCCTGCATATCGTACTGGATGTAAACTAGCAGTGATTGATTCAACAGGCAAACTAATGAAAATCGAGGTAATCTATCCTCATCAGCCTGTCAATAAAAAGAAAGAAGCAGAGCGCATTCTTTGTGATTTGCATCAGAAATATCATTACGAAATCATTGCAATTGGCAATGGTACCGCATCTCGTGAATCAGAAAGTTTTGTTGCTGATGTGATTGCCAAAAATCAATTGGATGTACAGTACACACTTGTCTCTGAAGCAGGAGCACCTGTTTACTCTGCCAGTGAGCTGGCGCGTGCTGAATTCCCAGATTTAACAGTTGAAAAACGTTCAGCAGTTTCAATTGGACGACGAGTTCTGGATCCTTTGTCAGAACTGATTAAAATTGATCCGAAAAGTATTGGCGTTGGACAGTATCAGCATGATCTTCCTGCCAAGCAACTTCAGGAACGTTTGGATTTTGCGATTGAAAAGAGTGTGAATCGTGTAGGTGTTGATGTAAATACAGCCTCCAAGGAGCTGTTGATGCATGTTTCAGGATTGAACAAGGCCATTGCAGAAGAAATCATTAAATGGAGAAATGAAAATGGCCGTTTTGATAATCGTCTGCAATTGAAAAGCGTAAAAAAACTTGGCCTTAAAGCTTTTGAACAGTCTTCTGGTTTTTTGAGAGTTCGATTTGGGAGTGAAGCACTTGATGGGACTGCGATACATCCTGAAAGTTATACAAAGGCAAAGCAGATTCTTGATTTATCTGGTAATCATCCACTAGGAAGTGATGCATTAAAAGAAGCATTGTCACAAATGGATGTTCAAGATTTGTCGAAACAGCTGAACATGGATGAATACACACTCGTAGATATTTTGGAAGCCTTGAAAGCTCCGTTGAGAGATTATCGAGAACGTTATGATGGACCGCTTTTAAGATCGGATATTCTTGAGCTGGAAGACCTTCATGAAGGAGATATGCTGGAAGGTGTTGTAAGAAATGTTGTTGATTTTGGTGTCTTTGTTGATATTGGACTGCATGATGATGGACTAGTGCATCTTTCTAAATTGACAAAAGAAAAAAATGTGCATCCAAGTGATGTTGTCTCAGTAGGTGAGCTTTTGAAAGTAAAAGTTCATAAAATCGATCTGGAAAGAAAACGTGTTCAGCTTTCACTGATTGATTGAGTTAACTTATTGAATACTTTATAATAAATCTGTGAGGTGATGACAGTATGAAACGATTGAATATGAGTGATGAAA
>JAFQKG010000092.1 GCA_017397025.1 Erysipelotrichaceae bacterium
CATCAGTGGAAGAATGAATAGATTCAACAGAGCCCGGACTCAAATTGAGTAGAGAAATAAGAATTTTTTCAGTGTGACCCATAATAAAAACCTCCTTCTATACAGACCGTAGTCAATTATAGAAAGAGGTTAATACTCCATCAACTACTGGGGATAATCAGCTTCCCACCAGATGAAGTAGATGGTCCCCAAACCCAGAAAGTGGTGGATACTTAAAAGTGATCACGAAATAGTTCTCTTACAAAACAGCCATACACGAATTGTTTGGATGTTTTATTCATTGAAAAATGTTGTTTCTAACGAGATACACTCGTGAATGAAAGTCTGATAATTCATTAAGGACAATTGGTTGGTGCAATGACACATGTTTTGGCAAATGAGCCTAAGAGAGTATACGTAGTCTAAATTGAGAACATGCTGAAACAGTGGAATTAAACGATAACAGACATGCAATGTATCTGTTATTTTGCGGTTCTGTTTGATACAATTATTCTATAAAAACTTTGAAAAACGATTACATTTAGGTTTTTTGCTTGTTTTCAGACAAGAGTAATTTCTAAAGGGGCAATGTGTATTATGTTCCAGCTTGATATGAAAAAATGCAAAACAGGGAAAGGAAGTTGTGTTGTGTTGGGAAGTATATTTGTTGTCATTGCAATTGTTATTGCCGCTATGCTATTTGTTCAGATAAAAAATAGAGAACATGTGGTAGGTAAGGATGTTGCTGTGGAAACCATTACGGAGTTTTATTATACATATTCTTCCTCGACATATCCGCCGAACTATCAAAGATATCGTTTCTTTGTGGAAGAAGGGTCATATAAATTCTATCACGAAAAAAGAGAGGGTACAAATTGGCCGCTTACAGAGTCTCAAATTACACGTTCTGATACGATAGAACTATCAAAGGAAGAATGGACAGAATTTCTGATCTTTTTAAAAGATGGAATCGTCAAGAAGAGAAATCAGAGCACTGAAACAGGAAGTTCTGGACCGTGGTTATATCTGTACTGGAAAGGCGATTGGGACAAATATCAAGTGTTTTCCTTTGCAACAATTAACGAAATGAATGCTTTTGAAGAGTTTTGTAAGAAACTTGTGATAGCTTACGAACAATAATTCGAAACAGTCGTTCCTAATGACAATCACTGTGTTGGTAATTCAATTATTCAGGATGTCTTATCGGTTGATGCGATGATACATGTGCTTGTCAACAGCCCGGATACCGGGTACGGAATTTTCATTGAAAATATGTTGGAAGCAGCGCAATAACCAACAGAATCAGCGTAAGTTATCGGTGGGGTGATTTACAAATCAATGTTTCCCCTGCACGACAGTATAATCCCAAATTCAATGACTTACGAAGAAGAAAGCGTGGGCGAAATGAAGTGAACCCTTAAAGTTGGTCCAACTTTAAGGGTTCACTTCACTCCTTCCACTTTTTCTTTTGCATTGTTTGGGTTTCATCTTTTGCTATTACGGTAAAATGATGTTTAAGTGTCTAGTATCATTATTAAACTTTGTGATGATAGTGTGATAGAAAAAGGGTAATTTTTGGTGTACTCATTCAATTCAAGTAAATAATTTAGCCAGAAAGTGATTCGTAGATTTTGAAATAAGAGGGATTGTTTGGCTTCTTTTGATATCGGTTGGATTCGCTGATATCAAGATAATAAGAAGCAAACCAGAAACAATTGGCAAGGTGTGTTCAGCCTGCCTTTTTTTGTAATAAACAGACGATGAGAGAATTAAAGATTATTTTTTGTATGAAGGCATTGCATGATAAACAGGCTCAATATTGCTGTTTTATTGATACGAGAGTCAATGAGCGAAAAACCACCCTAAAGATTACCCTTGTTCTAATTCAGGGGTAATGGCTTTAATGCGTATGCATTGATATAAAAATAGTAAAGAATATGCATCAAAGAAAAGGGACAGACCAGATTTTCTGGTTTGATTGCAATGATAAAAACGTATCCAAAATGACAGTCAGCTGATTTGAACTTCAATTAAGTATCAAAGTTTAGATCTTGAACAAGAAAAGGAGGCCAATATGAAAGCTACAGCTTATTTGACTATCTGTATTGTTCTTTTGAGTACAGCAGTACTAGTTTTAGCAGGGTGTCATCAGAAGGAATATGAAGTGGATTACAACAGCTTTCAGCACTTGTTTTCCAATGCAGAATTTTCTTATCCAAAAGATAAAAAAGTGATTCTGTACACAACACTTCCTGATATCTGTCAGGGATGTGCAGTATATCTTGATCAGGAAGAGCTTAAGCTCTTTCATGATAATCGGAAAGGTGATTATGTCTGCTTTGTCATGCCGGCACATGACATACAGCTGACAGTGAGAAATTCATTATCAGATCAGTTTCAGGCTGTTCTGCTTGCGAATCTGTATGATGCTGTACAAGCCAATGAAAGCACAGAATCCACTGAAATTGTGATTCTTTCCTCGCCTGTGAAAGATACAGTTTTGATTGAAATTTCGATCAGACAGGATGATGTTGATCAGACTTTCAGTTATCAGGTCCCTTCTGCTGTCTATGAGCAATGCATTGAGCTGTGTGAAAAATGGGAAACTGAAAACTGGTCAGAAAGATCTGATACAGACAGCATTGAGGGAAGGAAAATTGTATTCAAATATCTGTACAAAGGAAAAATGATTCGTGTTTCAACGGAGGAAATGATTGATGAGGGCATGGCATTTTTCCAGCAGATGCATACCTATCTTTTTGAAAGAATTAACGAATTCAACAAGTTGAAATAAAGGGGGGAACAACCATGAAAAGGATTCTGACTATTTTGGTAACTACGTTGATGGTTTCTATGCTGTTTGCATGCTCCAAGCCTGTAGAAAGTCCACAGAACACACCATCTGCAGAGCCTATTTATCCTGCTTTGACAATAGAATTTTTCGATGTTGGTCAAGGTGATGCAGCACTTGTCACATGTGATGGAAAGGCAATGCTGATTGATGGAGGGGACAAATCCTATTCACAGAAAATGTACGCTGTCTTAAAGGAAAAACAGCTGGAAGAGCTCGAATATGTTGTTGCGACAAGTTTGAATGACGAACATATCGGGGGACTTGCAGGTGCTCTGAACTATGCATCTGCAAAAGAAACATTGGTTGGAAAGCTTCAGTGTGACTCTGAAGCATTTGCTGATTTCAAAAAATATGCTGACAAAAATGGAGGCGGACTTCAACTTGTCAAAGCTGAAGATAAATTTCAGCTTGGGTCTGCTGAATTTGAGGTTCTTGGTGTAGAAGAGACAAAAGGCCTGCTTGTTCTAAAACTGACTTATAAGGAGATATCGATTCTGTTTGCACCTGATTTCACGCAGGATGAAGCAGAAGTGTTCGCATCCAGTCTAAATGATCAGCTTCATGCAGCAGTTCTGAAAACTGCTGATCATGGTCATGATAGAGCATCTAGCGTGAACTTTTTGAAGAAAGTCTCACCAGAGTATGCAGTGATTTCATCGAATGGATATGAAATTGGATCTTCTGTACTAAGTGTTCTTGACATGGCTTCAGTAGAACTGTACAGAACGGATCTGCATGGCGACACTGTCTTGAAATCTGATGGGAAGACTGTCTCGTTTGAAACTAGAAAACATCCTGATACATCATTGATTTATGCCGCTGAACACAATCAGAAACAAGATTCATCAGATTCAGACAAACCGCAGACAACGACAACTCCAGTTCCATCTGCAACACCAGTTACAAGTCCTACGTCTGGATCAACACCTCAGCCAACTGCAGATAGTTCGCTGAAAGCATCCATTGATGAAATTTATGAAGCAAATCTGATTTCTAATCTGACCGCTGCACATAGCAGTGTAAAATCAACAAGCTATTATGAGGGAACATCCTATATTTCTGGTTATTTTATGATTGATGAGAAAATTGCTTCTTTGAATACAGTGATCTATCCAGATGGCACATGCAGCTACAATGGATGGTACGATGGCTATACCTATTATGACAATAGCGGACGTATAGTGATGAGTGCTTATGTGGAAGAACTTTCTGGAGATCAGATCATTCCAGGTCAGCAGGACTTGGCTTGGTATTTCCAGTATGATGAAGAATTGGAATACATTGGAAAGAGCAACAACACGTATCTGTTCAAACTACCTTTTTATGGATCTGAGTATACACTGACAGTAGATTGTGATTCACTGGCACTTCTGAAAGTTGAATGGAATACAGATGATGGAACAGATGGGTATGAGTATGTATATGGCGAATGGATTCCAGGACAGGATCTGATGAGTGGATGGACCAATGGCTGTGGATTGAAGATGATTTCCGTATATGTTGAATTGATTGACGGCAATGAGACAAAATCACTGTATCGTCCTTTCTATCTTCCTTTAAACTGGGAGCTTGAAATCACAAGTGCGATGCAGAATGTCTATTCTTATCTTGATTCAAATTATACCGTTCCATACATTTATCCAGGTGATGAAATCAGTTTTGAACTGTACGTAACCAATGCAGCAGGATAAGTGTTTCTGAGTGAAAAGAAAGGGTTTTTATGAAAAGGAAAAATTGGATTGTTCTGCTAGTATTGATGATGCTTGCGTGTCTTTTTCCAATGCAGGTACATGCAGATGATGTCACTGTCGGATATGGAATATATGATGGTTCTGTTTACAATGGAGGCGTCTTTGATATGGTTGTTCATATCAGTTCTGGACAAGATAGAGCAACTTATCAATGGCAGGTAGATGCCAGCATGGGTGATGACAGCTGGTATGATTTGGATGAATCAAACAATGAATATGGATTCCATGGCACGAAAACTGATCATCTGAAGCTGGTTACAAAGGCTACAGACAATAGTTATGAAGTTGGAACAGGATGGGAAGATATCCCATTCCGCTGCAAAGTGACTCTTGATGGAAAAACCTATTACACTTCTCCAATGAAGATGCAGTTTGAGAAGTATTCTCTTTTTAAATCACGCATAAAAAAAGAGGACTTTGGAATCAATACACAATACAACCGTGGAATCTTCAATGAGAGAAATGAAAATGGAATTCTGTATGGGGAGGCAGTTCAAGGGGATCAGCTGTATTTTTGGGTTTCATGCAGACAGCCTGAGTATGGTTCTATGTATGCTCGTTCAGAAGTTCGCTTTGTTCCAGAAATTGTCATTAATGACAATGGTAAAATCAAAAAGGCAGAGCAGGAAACAACTTATGTGCCAACAACTTCAGGAAAAGATATTTTGATTGTCGATTATAACATCCGTATGATGATTGGAATCAATGATCTTGGAATTATAGATAGCAGCCGTAGTGTCATTACTGTAAATGAGCCTGAAACATCTGGTGTCTGCTATGCAAAACATGATATGTCTTTATTAAAGGAAATGTACAATGAGTCGCAGAAGCTTGCTTCGATTCCAAAGAATGCTGAAATGGATCTCATTGAGATTTCCGGAGGAACATGGGCGAAAGTTCTTTACAGCGGCTATACAGGATATGTTCCATCTTCAAGTATCCTCATCCGTGAGCTGATTCCTTATGTATCTGTGCATGTTGATGATCCTGCTCCAGGAAATACACCATATTTCACTGCAATCATCAATGGAAAGGGATTTGAGAACTATGTTGTTGATCCAGTAACCTGGATGGATAAGACAACAGGCAAGCTGATGAAACATGGTGATAAATTTGTGGAAGGACACTCCTATAGTGTTTCAATCTGGCTTTCCGCACTCAATGAATATGAATTTGATGTCTACAACAGATTGCCGGTTGTTCAAGCGACAATCAATGGGCATCTGGCACAGGTTAAAGTTGCCTATGAACAGGATCCGAAACGCGTGATTGAACTTAGTTATGATTATGGAAAAATCGAAAAAACACATGTCTGTACTCCAGCTTATGTTGCTAAAGTGAATGCAACATGTGATAAAACAGGGCATGAGGCATATTGGCATTGTGAATGCGGGAAAAACTACAAATCTTCAAATGGACAGGAATCCTTTGAATTTGGCCAGTGGGGAATCATACCTGCCAGCGAACATACTGCTGGTGAGTGGAAATACAATGGAACTCATCATTATCGCAAATGCATTCATTGTCAGAGTATCATTTCAGGAACAACCGCTTCCCATACCGGTGGGTATGCAACATGTACACAACTTGCTCAGTGCAGTATCTGCGGATTTGAATACGGACAATATGGTGAACATCTCTATGAAAAGGAATGGACTGCATTTGCAGATGAAGGTCATGTGCATTTGTGTTCCAACAAGGACTGTCCAGCACATGATACGATTTTGAAGCATAATAAAGGGCCAGAAGCGACAGAAAAAGATCCTCAGATTTGCCTGGATTGCGGATACATTATCACTCCAGTAAAGAATCATACTCACTCCCTGAGCAAAGTTGAATCAAAAGAATCAACCTGCATTCTTGCTGGAAACAGTTCATATTATAGTTGTTCAGGATGTTCACAATTGTTTGAAGATGAAAACGGAAAAAGACCTGTTGCCAATTTGGAAAGCGTTATACTATCTCCTTTAGGACATTCAGTGAGTGAAATCTGGATGAACGATGAAATCTATCATTATCGAACATGTGAAAACTGTGGAATTGTCATCGATGAAACAAAGATGCTCCATGAAGATAATGATTCAGATGAACGATGTGATACATGTTATCTGTTGCTGGTAAAAGTCGTATCAAATGAAACATCTGAACAGATAGAGGTTACTCAGGATCAAATGATGGAAGAACCTGCTGAACAGACTGAAAAACAATCAAGCTTTTTCTCGCTTACAGGCATGGGAATTGTTTTTGGTGGTGGCTTTGCCTCTGCGTTATTGGTGGTGTGGCTAGTACTGAAAAATAAGAAATAAGTGATATACTGATGAAACAATCATTTATGTGTGGGAATACAGCAGATAAGCAATCGTTGTTTCAGTTTTCATCCATTGATCGATTTGAGTTCAGCTACTTAAATGGAAATTTTATGCATGGAAGAGTCGTGTATGGTGTAGAACACAAATCAGATAAGTATGAAATATTCATACAATCAGATCAGTTTGCTGCTGATGAGTATTTTATTCGTCGTTTGCTTTCTATACTGAAAGAGCATCGAATAGATCAATGGAATGGATTTGACCATACGGATGAGACTGTGATGGATGGAAGTGATTTTTACCTGTCACTTTCAAATGAGTCAGGAAAAATAGATGCATATGGTTATGAAGCCTGGCCAGAGAACTATCAAACTGTCAAACTTCTGATTGATGAGCTGTTTATGAGTTTTTACAAATAATAAAGTCTGTGGACATATTGCCACAGGCTTTTTTCGTGTTTTTGTGGACATCGTGTCCATAAAGTTCAATAAAACCCATTATGGTATACAAATGACATAAATAAGAAGTCTTATGTAAATTAGAATTGTTTTTGTCAATAAGATACAGATTATTTAGAATTAAAGAGGCTTTGATAAATCATCTATAAAACATGATTTTGATTGAAGTGAGAGGTGCTAATAAGAGAAGAAGTATATGTTTTATGCTGATGAAAAAAGAACATATTACCGATGAATTGTTTTTACCATTACCGATTAAATTGTTGTTGATTATCCATCTTTGTTGTTTTAAAAGGTAATATTACCGATTGAATTGTTCATTAACACATGAGTTGTTACTAAACAGTTGTTTTCTTGTGTTCATATCATTTGACACAATACCCTGGCGGGGTATATGATGAGAAGGAAAATAGAGAGGGATGTAATCATGAGTGAGTGCTGTAAGAAAACGCAAAGATCTGAAGAAGAAATGAAGAAACTGATGAATCGTCTCAACCGTATGGAGGGACAGATTCGAGGGATTCGAAAGATGGTGGAAAATGATGCATATTGTGCTGATATTTTAATGCAGTCTTCAGCAGTAAGTGCTGCGATAAATGCGTTTAATCGTGAATTGTTGAATCATCATCTGCATCATTGTGTAATCAAAGATATTCAATCAGGAAATGAAGAGGTTGTGGATGAGCTTACAGAACTGCTTCATAAATTGATGAAATAGTGAGGTGAAGAGATGGAACAGTATAGTGTAACGGGAATGAGTTGTGCAGCATGTTCTGCTCGAGTTGAAAAAGCCGTATCTCAAGTTGAGGGAGTGACTTCTTGCTCTGTGAGTCTTTTGACCAATTCGATGGGAGTGGAAGGGACAGCAGATGCAAGCGCAATTATTAAGGCAGTAGAAGAAGCAGGATATGGGGCAAGTGTAAAAGGTGCAGAAAAGACAAAGAGTCAAAATGAAGATGCACTGGAAGACAAAGAGACACCTATATTAAAAAGAAGATTGATTGCGTCTTTAGGTTTTTTGGCTGTATTGATGTATTTTTCAATGGGTCATATGATGTGGGGATGGCCAGTGCCATCTTTCTTTGAACACAATCATGTAGCACAGGGGATTTTACAGATGCTTCTGGCTGGGATTGTCATGGTCATCAATCAGAAGTTCTTTATCAATGGATTCAAAGGTCTTTTGCATAAAGCTCCAAATATGGATACTTTAGTAGCGATGGGTTCTATGGCTTCCTTTGTCTATAGTACCTATGCCTTGTTTATGCTGAGTGAAGCGCAGCGTATAGGAAATCCAGAGGGTATTCATGAATGGATGCATGAGTTTTACTTTGAATCAGCGGCTATGATTCTTGATTTGATTACAGTAGGAAAAATGCTGGAAGCACGCTCTAAAGGAAAGACAACAGATGCATTGAAAGGCTTGATGAAGCTTGCCCCAAAAACAGCAGTCATTCTTGTCAATGGAAAAGAAACAACAGTTGCGATTGAACAGGTAAAAAAGGGAGACGTGTTTGTAGTAAAGCCTGGTGAAAGCATACCAGTTGATGGAGTGGTTGTAAAAGGTCATAGTGCAGTCAATGAATCTGCGCTAACTGGTGAAAGTATTCCAGTTGATAAGGCAGAAGGAGATACAGTATCTGCAGCTACAATCAATCAGTCAGGATATCTTGAATGTGAGGCTACACGTGTAGGAGAAGATACAACCTTGTCTCAGATTATTCAGATGGTTTCTGATGCAGCTGCAACCAAGGCACCCATTGCGAAAGTTGCGGATAAAGTATCTGGTGTGTTTGTGCCTGCAGTCATAACCATTGCGCTTGTTACAACTGTGATCTGGTTGCTGCTTGGAGAAACAATCGGATTTGCACTGGCACGAGGTATTTCTGTGCTTGTGATTAGCTGTCCATGTGCACTTGGACTTGCAACACCAGTTGCAATCATGGTAGGAAGCGGTATGGGTGCAAAACATGGCATTTTGTTTAAAACTGCAGTTTCTCTGGAAGAAACTGGAAAAGCAGATGTGATTGCACTGGATAAAACAGGCACGATTACATCAGGGGAACCTGTGGTGACAGATTTTGTGTGTGCTGATGAGGTTACAGAAACAGAATTACTGAAACTGGCGGGTGCTCTTGAAATAAAGAGTGAACATCCACTTGCAAAAGCAATCATAAAGAAAGTTACTGAATTGAATTTGAGCTGTGTTCCAGCTGATGAGTTTAAAGCTCTACCTGGAAATGGCCTGGAAGGTTTGGTTGATAATGAAAAATGCTATGCAGGAAATGCCTTGTTTATTGAAAAGCATTGTTCATTGTCTGATTTAATGAGAAAGAAAGCAGAAGCTTTAGCAGATGAAGGAAAAACACCACTGTTTTTCTGTCAGAATAGAGAATTAAAGGGCATTATTGCAGTGGCAGATGCAATCAAGCATGATTCAAAAGAAGCAATTGCACAAATGAGAAATTTAGGCTGTCATGTTGTGATGCTGACAGGAGATAATGAAAAGACTGCCAATGCAATTGGCAAAATTGCTGGGGTTGATGAAGTGATTGCTGGAGTACTGCCTTCAGGAAAAGAATCTGTCATTCGCAGATTAAAAAACAAAGGGAAAGTCATTATGGTTGGGGATGGCATCAACGATGCACCTGCATTAACACGTGCAGATATTGGGATTGCGATTGGTGCTGGAACAGATGTAGCGATTGATGCGGCAGATGTTGTTCTGATGAGAAATACACTTATGGATGTACCTGCTGCACTAAGGTTAAGCAGAGCTGTTTTAAAAAACATTCATGAAAATCTATTCTGGGCGTTTTTCTATAACAGTGTGGGAATTCCATTGGCGGCAGGATTGTTTATTGCATCTTTTGGCTGGAAATTAAATCCAATGTTTGGAGCAGCGGCTATGAGCTTATCCAGTTTCTGTGTTGTAACGAATGCATTGCGTTTAAATGGCTTTAAGATGTATAATGCATCTAAAGATAAACCAAAAAGAAAAACAAAGGAAAAGGAGATCAAATCAATGGAAAAGACAATGAAAATTGAAGGCATGATGTGCATGCACTGCGAAAATCGTGTAAAAAAGACACTGGAAAAAATCGAAGGTGTAGAATCTGCAGTGGTATCTCATGAAGCAGGAACTGCAGTGGTTACTTTGAATGCAGAAGTTTCAAATGATGTATTAAAGTCAGCTGTAGAAGCACAAGACTACACAGTAATTTCAATTGACTAAGAATGGGAAACCATTCTTTTTCTTTTGTTGTATAATGAAATGGAAAGCAGGTACAACTATGAATATCAACGAATATCAAAAGCTGGCAATGACTACACTGAATCCAAAACTCAATAAAAAGGAGGTCCTTATTAATGGAGTAATGGGCCTTTGTGGAGAATCTGGAGAAGTCATTGATCATGTAAAGAAACATCTGGCTCAGGGACATGAATTAGATAAAGATAAAATGGTTAAGGAACTAGGTGATGTTGCCTGGTATCTGGCTGAAACTGCTTATGCACTAGATGTTGAGCTTGAAGAAGTATTTGTAAAAAATATAGAAAAACTAAAGAAGCGCTATCCTGAAGGTTTTGATGAAAACCGTTCAATTCAGAGAAAAAATGATGAGAATCCTTCTGAAAACTAGGCAGCAGGACCTCATCTTTTCTCTATAAAAATCAACAGGATATACTAATTATGGAAATAACTTTTGATGGATTGTTTCACCTTTCTAAGAATTAGTCATTTTAGGGAGGGAATTGTATAGAAATCCTCGTGTAAACAGAAAGGGAGATCTGATGAGTGCACATGCAGCCTTGTTTCAAAGATTAAAACAATCGAAATTTAGAAGCAGCTTTCATTTGAAAGAAAAAGATAAAAAATATATTCTTGAGAAAGGGATGGATGTCATTGAACGTCATGCGTACGACTTTGTGTTGAAGCGTTTAAGTGAAAAAGAACCAGAAAATGATGGATCACAGACACCTATGAAAGGACATCCTGTTTTTATTGCACAGCATGCAACAGCGACATGCTGCAGAGGATGTTTAGAGAAATGGCATCGCATTCCTAAAGGCTATCCTCTTTCAGTGGTTCAGCAAAAATACATTGTATCCATACTTACTGCGTGGATTGATAAGGAAATGAATGAACCTAGTCAATAAATGTGATACAATAATTTTCATAGAGGTGATGTCATGAAGAATCCAATCATTGCAGTCATTGATGGCCAGGGAGGGCGAATCGGTCAGATGCTGTGTGAAAAACTGGCTGAGAAAGTCCCTTACTGTGAACTACTGGCAATAGGAACCAACAGCATTGCAACAGCTAATATGCTGAAAACAAAAGTTGTACAAGGGGCGACAGGGGAAAATCCAGTGTTAAGGGCAGCACGCAAGGCAGATGTGATTGTGGGACCTATTGGTATCGTGATGGCAGATGCACTTTTAGGTGAAATCACTCCTGCAATGGCTCAGGCAATTGGACAAAGTGACGCATATAAAGTCATGATTCCAGTCAATCGATGTCAGCATTACATTTGTGGATTAAAGGATGTTCCGCTGGGTGTGCTGATTGATGAAGCTGTTCACCAAATCATCTCTTATTTAGAAACAGCATGAAGCTGTATTCACTCCTTTAAAACATAAAGAAAATCAGGAAGGTTTTCAAACACAGATGAACTGTGATGTTGGAAGGGAATTGTATTATGTCAACAAAAAAACTCGTTGTGACAGCATTGTGTTTAGCATTGTCTGTCGTTCTGCCTATGGCATTTCATGCCATTCCAAATGCCGGTAGTATCTTGCTTCCTATGCATCTTCCAGTACTGCTATGCGGGTTAGCTGCAGGTCCTGTTTATGGCTTGTTGTGTGGTGTTCTTGCACCTGCGCTCTCTTCTTTGCTCACAGGCATGCCTAGGGTTCCTTATTTGTTTACGATGATGTTTGAATTGGCCACATATGGCTTGATTGCAGGAGTCTTCATCAAAAGCTGCAAAAACAGGCACTCCATTGTTAATGTCTATGTTTCTTTGATAGGGGCAATGCTGGCAGGAAGAGTTGTTTATGGACTTATGAATGCCTTGATTTTTCAGGCAGGAAATTATTCGTTTGCAGTCTGGATGACCGCTTCATTTGTTACCGCATTTCCTGGTATCGTGCTTCAGCTTCTTTTACTACCTGCGCTTGTTCGAGTGCTTCAAAAGACAGGAATGGTTGAATGAAAAGAATAGTGTGTAATCATTTGAATCGATATTCTAATATGCAGATTCAAGATGTAATAAAACTATTGTTTCAAAGTGAATTTGGACCTGGTCATTTGATCAGTGATCAAATCAGAACTGAGCAATGGCTTAAAGCTGAACTGATAGAAACAAAAGAGGACGAACCAGAAATTGTTCCTGTATCAGAAGAACTTGTACGTCTTCATTTAGGTAAGATGGATGACCGACATGTTCAAATGATTCTTGAAGGGATGATTCAAACTGCAAATCAAGTCCATGGGTCAATGGATAGGTTTATCCAAAAGATTGAGTTGATAAAACAGATGAATCTATTTTCGATGGATGAATTGGAAAACTATGTTCAAGAGTATTTGAAACAAGATTCTCTTGTTGTTTCTCATACTGAGGTGTATCGTTCATTGTATCATCCGCATTATCGTGTTCTAAAAAAAGAAATCGCAGAAAAAATCATGAATGAGCTGCATCGATAAGATGCAGTTTTCTTTTGAATTGAGGTATAATGATAAAGAAATGAGAGGGAAAGCAAATGAAACAGAAAGTCATGATGAAATCTCTGGATGCAGCGTATGATATCGTATCCGTTGTCACAATTCCAGATACAGATACAAAGAGTGAGAATTATCCAGTGGTGGTGTTATGCCATGGCACAGGAAGCAATAAGGATGAAGTTGGAAATTTATATGTTGAATTAGCATCAAAACTAGCAGAAACTGGGATTGCCTCAGTGCGTTTTGATTTTGTAGGCAATGGTGAAAGCAAAGAAGACTATATAGGATATACATTGACAAGTGCAGTGAATGATGTCAAAAGTGCTGTAGAGTATATCAAACAGAATCCATTGCTGGATGAAACAAGAATGGGAATTGTAGGATTTTCACAAGGCGGCAGTGTTGCAGCACTCTCTGTGGGGGCTATTGAAGAGTTTAAGTGTATGGTTGGATGGTCAGCAGCACTTAGCCTGGAAAGTTTAGCTACAGATGAAATGAGAAAGACAGCAGATGCGCAGGGATGGGCATGGCTGGATTTTGATTTCAGAGATTCAGTTCGTCTGTCAAAACAGTGGATGGATGAAACTGCTGAGATGGATTTGCTTCCAATTTTAAAAGAAAGACATCTTCCAATGCTGGGGATTGCAGGCACACTGGATACAGTAGTACCATGTGAATGCTCAAAGAAGATGGTTGAAGCGACAAATCATCCTGACTCTGAGCTCTATTTAGTGGAAACAGATCATATTTTTAGTGTGTTTGAACATGACAAAGCATGGCCAAAAGTCATTGACAAGACAGTATCATGGCTGAAAGAACAGCTGTAGGTGAATCATGGAAATTGTTATAGATCAAATATCATGTAGTTTATTGGACTGTACATCAGGGACATGTCACATAGGCACATTAAGAGATGATTTCAGCGAATTGGAAAAGAAAACAGTCGAAAGTTTCATTAAAAAAGCATTTGGAGCACATCCTAAAGATGCTTTTCTAACAGAAAAAAGTCCTGTATGGCTTAGGCGTCAGCAGGAGATAGAAGATTTAGAAAAGTACATTGAAGAAGTGACTGAAGCCTGGTACAACATGAAAATGAAGGCTGGACTTCATGAAATCAGCAGCTTCTTTGTGATTAGCTATCAGCGTGATGGCATGGAAGAAGTACTGTTTTTAGACAATGTTCTTTCTGATGCTATGATTGTACAAGCTGTACCTGCAGAATCAGGGCTAGATTATCAGCTGATGAAAATCAATTCTGTGATGACGTCTTCATTTTCCAAAAAGGACAGATTTTTAATATGGCAGTGGCGTAACGAAGATTTACGTATCAAAGAAGATCCAGCCCAGATTGAAGGTGAAACACTTCATTTGTGGAGCGAAAAACTGTTTCACTTAAAAGCAGATAAAACAGAAAAAGAAATTTATCAAGTGATTGAGCGTGCAGTAAAAGATATCTCATTCAACCATGGTATTCCTTCTGAACAGACTCTTCCTGAATTAAAGGCAGTTTTATCGGAAACAGAGATAATTACTCCTGATCAGGTGGCAAAAGCGGTATTTGAACATCGACCAGATGCACAAGTTGTGCTGAAGGCACGTATGGCAGATCAAGGGATTTCTGAATCTGTTTCGTTTGATACAAATCGTCTTTCTAAAAAAGACAGAACTTTAAAAATGATTACCGATGCAGGTATTGAAATTATTGTACCTTCAAGTCTTTTAAAACGCACAGATTTGATTGAAATTACAACTCATGAAGATGGTACATCTTCCATTGAGCTTCATAATATTGGACAAATCAAAAACAAATAGAGCCAGCAATGGCTTTTTTGATGATTAAAGAAAATGAAAACTTGCAATTTCAATTAGGTGTGTTATAATAAACAAGCAATTGCGCGTGTGGCGAAATTGGTAGACGCACTAGACTTAGGATCTAGCGCCTTCGGCATGGGGGTTCGAGTCCCTTCACGCGCACCACTTATAGTGAATAAAAGGATGTATAAATGTGCATCCTTTTTTCTGTGCGTAAAATATCAAAAATGCATTCCAATTAAGATGTGCTGTATTTAATTAACACACTATGTACTTTGAGGAACACAGGCTATTTCTTTTAATGATAAGCATCAGTAGAAAGATTATTATATATAGATACTTATAACTTTTTATTACTGATCATAGTAGGATGAAAAGCTCAGTCATAACTTTTATAAATAATATCTATAAAAACACGGTAAAACAGGAAACAATTGCTTGATTTGAAATTGGAATTGAGTATTTTGATGAAATTTGTATATGTGTACTGTTTCTCTCTACATGTATTTATTGTACAATGGCAGTAAAGAAGTGTGCGAAATAGTAAAGATAAAATCAATCAATGAACGGTTTCACATGAGATAGAATTTTCTGAGAACCAAACTAAAAACTAATAATTGAAATGTTAGAATAAAAATAGAAAGCATTGAATAACCACAGTTTTAAATCCATCATAGAAATCAGGAGGATACTTATGAAGAAAATTATTGTGTTTTTACTGCTTGTTTTTGTAGTATGCGGGTGCAGCGAGAGTCAAAAAAAGGACAATAAACCTCAAGAATTGACTAATGAAGAAAAGACAATGCTCAAATGGGCAAAGGAAAGTGTTTATTGGGATAATCAACTGTATTGTCAGCCTGAATCACGCGATAGTCATTCATTCTTGGAAGGATTTGCATCTCATTGCGATTATCAGGAAAATGTGAATTATTATGTGTCTGATCCGATTGTTATTTATGATGTGGATTTGGAAAAACAGAGCTATCAGCCAAGAGAAGGTGTACGTCTGTTTTTGATGATGAGAGAAGATGAAGTGTACAGCCATTTTATGGTTTATGGAGAGAGTGCGAAAAATGCCAATGATGGAATAGAACTGCTGACACAGATTTTTTCTAAGGGAGAGAATTTTGTAATGGTTGCGACAGGAAATGCTGCATGGATTGTTACTGAATCAAATCATTTTCTATTTGAAGAAAATCCCTTTGAGCCTGCTGAACTCACAGACAATTCACTTCGAATGATCAGAGAAAAGATACTTGGAAAAAGCAGTTATTCATTTGCCAAACATGAAATAGATTTCGAAGAAATACAGGCTGAAATGGAGCGTTTAGAAAAAGAAGCACTTGAGGCTGAACAGAATTTTTCGTTTCCATCTGAAAATTGTCTGTTTAAAGAATTGTTTCAAGACAATGTCAACACGATGATCCTTCGCATTTCTTCTATGCTTGGTAAAGTGAATGCTGAAGTGGTTGATCAAGCTTTGATAGATCAAATTCTGAATGAACTTAGTGAAATTGAACTGACTACAAGCTTTGAAAAAGTCCATGGCGCAGGTGGAGAATCTGTTGAAATGATTTTGTATTCAGACAATGGATGGCAGCTTGCTTATCTGGAAAATACAAACGAAATGACAATAAAGGCATCAAAAGATTCTCATACAATGACGTATGCTGCTAAAAATGAATCATTAAGAGAAAAAGGCTTGCTGATGCCTGTGTTTGAAAGAATGACAAAAGGGACTGAATTTTCTTTGTCTAATGGCAGATTTGATGTGGAATTTTTACCGCTTGGAGTAAAGAAAGAAGGCTACTACGTGACAGGTGAGCTAAGTATTTATACATACCCTTATGGATCAATTGAAGGTATTGATTTCAGCGGTATGACGCTGTATTGCGATGGCAACAGCTGTACAGAACCATCTAAAGAGAGTGGAGAACATCACTTGCATCTTATCACGGAAGATGGAGAATATCAGCTGAAATATTTTGTGGAATGATTGATGTATCAAGGACGAAATCATGCATTGAATCAACAGGATGATGTCAGCTCTTGGAAAAACAGTATTTAGTTAGAATGCAGAGGAAGATGAATTGAAAAAAAGAAACTATGTGATTGCGGTACTTTTTGTAATGATGTGCTTTTTTGGCTGTGCTCAGGAAGCAAAGGTTAAAACAGGAGTTTATGTGCTTGAAAACAGCGGTATGACGGCAGATCCTTCGCTTGTATTGGATACAGAAGATAATAGCTTTTCTTTTTCCTACAGTATGCTTTCATCTTATTGGCCTAGTGGGTTTTATAAAATAGAAAATCAGATGCTGATCGCTGAAACATATGATGGAGAAAATACATATCAATTCAAAATAATGAATGATAATACACTTGTGTTTGTTGAAGAAGGCTCATCATTCATTCCATCTATTGGCGAAAAGCAGGCAATACAGGAAGGCTCCATCTTTAGCTATAAAAAATAAAGTGCTATAAAAAACAAGGAGGGAAATAGATGAGAAAATGCGCACAGGTTGGTTTGATGTTTCTGTTTTGCCTATTGTGTTCCTGTTCATATCAAACATTGACAATTGAACAGATTGATGAGCTTTTTCAAACGGATTTTTCCCGCAGTGGTCTGTATCGCCAAGATGACAAATATCTTTTTTCAAAAGAGCCGGTGTATTGTTTGGGTGGAAATTTCTTTGATTCAAATTATAGCGGTATAGTCGAGGTTTCTAAATCGGACCGTGTTCATGTTTATCCAGCAGGCAGGCAGCTGATCAGTGAAGAAATACTTGAGTTAAATGAACTTAATTTGCGTATCAGCATTGTGACAAAAGAAACGATAGACTGTCCCGATGGGTTTGCAGAACCCTATTTCTTGATTGAATATGAAACAGATCAGGGGTTTTTTGGCATAAGGCTGACAAAGAATCTTTCCAATCTTTATGCTGAAGGAGAGCATCTGAAAGAAAATGATAAGAAATATATCCTTCAATTGATTGAAAATATACATTTTAAAATTGAAGAACAATAAGGTTCATTTATAACAGCTGATAAACTGTAAAACAGAAAATAGATTGTTCTTGCATCTATGTGGATTCCTTCACAGATGTCGGAAGCTGTTTTTATTGAAATGCTGAAAGAAAATGAAGTTCATTTTTTCGATATTTCCAATGTTTGCTATAATGGGCTTGTAGAGGAGGATTGCTTATGAAACGATACGGAGTCTTTAGCTTGTGCTGTTTTCTAATGATGATTTTTTTAAGTGGTTGTACCCCTTCAAGTATTGATGTGATTGAAAATAGATTAGATGGTCCTGTAACAGCTCTTACAGTGTCGATGGAGCAGGAATTGAAATTAATGGATGACTTGTCGAAGCTGGAGTACACAGAAACATTGCCTAATCAGTCCTATCGTTTTCAGTATGAATGGAAAGGTTCAACTTATGAAATTTATCCAAATCACACAAAAACAGTCATACGAAAAAATCGTGATAAATCAATAATTCTTACAGAAGCAAAAGAAATTGATGCAATCTATGCAATGTTAGGAATGACACCTGTTGCTTCAGTCACGGATGAGCGAATCAGTTTAGCCAATAATGAAACAACTTATCAGGCAGTTATCACAAATGTAGAAACAAGTCTGTCTTATGAAGTGCCAGAATCATTGACCCAATTCTTTAAACAGCAATTGACAGGCATCAATACTAGATTGGTTCCTTTGGAAACTGATTATTTTTTAAAAAAGCAGGAACAGCTTGAAGATGGAAACCATATCAAATGGAATGTCAGTATCTATAGTCTCACAGGAAAAATTCAATTGTCTGTTGATCTTTTTGAAAGAAGTCGTTTAGTCAAATGGGATAACAAATTGATGCTGGCTAAGGAAAATCTCAATGATGTTGTGGAGGAGGTGCTCCAAGCAGGAAAACTTTGGGAATATGATGAATCATGTTATGTCGAAGAGGGACAGGAGTATAGCCATACTCCAATTGAAGTGCATGCAAAGAAACTTGAAAATCATGAATTTGAAGCATATCATCCAATTTATGAGCTAACAATCATAAACCATTCAGACAAAGAATTGGAATTGTTGGAGGTGTTTGAGTGGAGCGGAGATGATTACAACACCTATGAAAATACGATACTTGGACCTATACATTTAAAACCCTCGGAAACAAAAAAAGTGCTGGCTTCTACAGATTGGTGGGGAAATCATGATTTAGATAATAAAGAGTATATGGATTACATATATTACGATATTGAGACGCAAGAAGTGTTCACTATCAAAAAGGGATTAACTTTTAAAGAGGACTTGAGTCACTATCAGTGGGATTATTATTACTATTTTGCAAATACCCATCAGTGTGATTCAGTGACCTATTATGTGGATCTTGAAAAAGAAATCTATGGTGTTATTGAAGGTTATGATCTTTCAAGAAGTGAAGCTAATCCATATTCAGGAAGAAGCGGTGAAACGATTGTCGATGTATTTTTGAAAAGAGGAACAAAAGTTATCAATTTTATTGAGACAGAAGTGAAATTTACGGATGAAATCATCGAAGAAATTCAATCCTATGGGGATCAGTTTGAAATGGAAGTATTGATTGATTTTGTGCATACCGTAGAGAATTATGCGGAAACGAAAAATCTATATCCAAACATGAAAACAGTCACTCTTGTAAAAGATGATACAGATCAATTAGATGTTCTTGTTCAGGAATGTTCACTTCCAATGATTGTCACAGAGCAGGATCGCAGGAATGCTTTGAAACAAGCGCTGCCTTTAAGCGGTTTGAAAGTTGCAGAACATGAAAGACATGGCAGTGTTGGTGGAATCTACGGAAAGCTTTCAGAAGAAGAAAAAGAAATCCTTCAGAAAAAAGTGTTTAAAGGGGACTATTTCTATGGCTTTTTAGGTGATGAGCCATTAGGGGCAGAAAAGCCAGTGATTTATCTTTATAGTGATGAAGACATGAATGTTCATGTGGAAACAGTGCGTGATACGACCCTCGCTTATCCTGAAAACCCGAATGGCTGGGATGTACAGATAAAAAATGACCGCATGTATGTGGAAGGTAAAGAAATACGTGCATTGTATTATGAAGCCATCATTCCTCACATCTTTGAATTAAGTGAAGGATTTGTTGTACATAAAGATGAAGCGATTTCTTTTTTAGAAGAAAAACTGGCATATATGGGTCTGACAGAGCTTGAAATCTATGATTTTATCGTTTACTGGCTGCCATATATTCATGAGAATGAATACACAATGATATCATTCCAGAATGAAGCCTATGCAGAATATTATCCGTTGGAAGTCAGCATAGATCCTGATACAGAACTGAGAATTTATATGGTAATGCAGGGGCTTGATGAGCCAGTTGATATTAAAGAACAGATACTTCCAAAAGGTAAAGAGAGAAGTGGATTCACGCTAGTTGAATGGGGAGGAAGTATCATTGACTGATGGATTCAACGAATGATAAAAAATCTCTGTTTAAAAAAGTTAAATACGACAGATATGATAAGTGGCTGTCATCGACAACGAAGGGAGTGCGACCACTCCCTTTCCTGTGGTTTATACCCTTTTTTGTTCATACTAATAGTGAAATCAAAGGAAAAGAAGATAGGCAATTGTTGTTTGAGTCGATATAATAAAAGTATACAAACTGGAGGTGTTTGAATGGATATATTGGATTACATTCATTGGCGTTCAGATTTGACTTTTGATGAACGACCTTTTAATGAAGTTGATTCATTAGTGTTTTGTGCATTGGGATATGAGTGCTTGGATGATGTTTTTCAGGCAGATGAAGTGTTGAAACTGAATGAAGTTGCTGAACGTTTTTTTGCATTGCACGATGAAGAAGATTTAAAAAAGCGTTTATCGGTATCTACACGAAGTTATCAGGTTCTCAAGGCAATGGCGCATACTAGGCGCTATGGTGAGCTGATGATTGCTGGATATGTCAATGAGATTGATCATGAGTTAGATTTGCAGTTTTCAGCATTGACTTTGATCAATAAAGGACGATGGAAAGCTGTTGTGTTCCGTGGTACAGATGATACTGTGACCGGCTGGAAAGAAGACTTTTCTATGCTGTATCGAAAAGAAGTGCTTGCTCAAAACAAGGCAGTGTCTTATTTAAATGGAATTACCCAGGATGAATCATTGATCAATCGCATCTTCGGGAAAATGGATTATTTTGTGACAGGGCATTCCAAAGGAGGCAATCTTGCCATGTATGCTTGTGCACATCTTCCTGAAAGTGTGCAGAAAAGAATTCAGCGCATCGACAATTTTGATGGTCCAGGATTTCGTGAAGAAGTATGGGAAACTGCTGGAATGAAACGATGCCTGCCCAAAATCAGGACTTACCTTCCAGCAGGGAGCTTTTTTGGCCGCATGTTTGTGAATCAAAGCCAGAAGCAAATTATTTACAGCAGAAAAAAGGGACTGTTGCAGCATGACCCTTACAATTGGCAGGTAGAAGTGGATCATTTTGAAACACGGGAATTTTTAGAAGAATCTGCTGATAAGGCTGTGTATGAACTCAATGAACTGATCGGGGAACATACTGAACAAGAGCTTGAAGAAATTGTTGAGTCTGTATTTACACTCACTGAAACGCTGCAGATGATTAAGCTTGAAGATGCAATCAAGCTGGATCTTCCAAGAATTGTCAAAGCTTTAAAAGAATTAAGCGCTTTGGATTCTAAAACAAAAAGAGTATTGATTGAGCTGGCAGGTCTTTTGCTGGACTTGTCTATATCATAAATGGGGTGAAAAGAATGATTCAAAAAGAAATTTATGTCTGTACTTATGGGTGTGAAGGATATGAAAGAGGAATTGTCAAATTGACGTTTAATCTTCAAACGAAAGAATTAACCAAAAAGTTTGTTTTGCCGTTAGATGGAAAATGCAATATGGTCACTAAGGCAGGAAATCGTCTATATCTGTGCATCAAGCGAATTGAAGGAAGCTTTATTGAAGTGTTTGATGCTGAAACTTATGAATGCATCAGTAGTACACCTTCTGACTATTTTTACAGTTATGGTCAGATTGTTGGTGATAAATTTCTTTTGGCAAGCTATGAAAGCGGAGTGGACAGCGTATTTGACTTGAACACCCAGTGCTTTACTGCACATTGTGTTCATCATCGTGAAGGCTTTGAAGGGCATGGGAAATCGCATTATATTCAATGTTTAAAAGATGGTCAGATTGTAGGGGTAGAAAATGGTCTTCAGCAGATTTATCTGTATGAAAACATGAATTTAGATGTAAAAAAAGTAATTGATTATCCACCTATCAATATTCGCTTATTGACAACGGATGGCTATAGCAGTGTTGCCTATCTCAATACAGAGATTTCCAATGAAATGATTTCGTTGTCTACAAAAGACTGGAGTGAAATCTGCAGACGAAAAATGGCTGATCAGGAAGGATGGTACAGTGGCGGCAATGCCATCAGTCCAGATGGTGAAATTGTGTGTGCTTCTGTAAGAGGACAGGATAGAATTCACGTGTTTTATGCCAACGGCGGCTTGCTGTTTCCGGCAGGATCGTTTGGATGTGGACGAATTCCGCGTGATTTGAAATTTGTGTCGGATTATCTGTTTATTAGCTGTACAGGTGATAACAAGATTGAAGTCATTGATTTTACGGATATAAAGTTTAGAAAGTGTGCAGAGATCGAGGTGGCTCAGCCAATTACATTTGAAATGGAGTCCAGATTGTGAAGGAAAAAATTAAAAAATATTTAAAAGAACATCAGATTGAAGATAAAGTGAGCTTGTTTTATCATAAGCCATCGACCAATGAAACGTATTTGTATCGTGAAGATGTGATGATGCTTGCAGCAAGCACCATTAAGGTTCCAGTTGTGATGGCATGGACTGATTTGATTGACAAAGGAGTTGCATCATGGGATACATTGCTTCAATATCATGAACGTCATTATGAAGAAAGTGATGACAAAGCACTGTATGACAGGTACAGCTATGGTGATTTTGTGCCGTTATCTGAGTGCATGGAACTGGCAGTGGTGTATTCTGATAATCCATCCAATCACATGATGAGGGAATACTATCATCAATATGCCGGTCTGACATTTAGAGAATGGTTTGCACAGTTTTCAAAGAGAGAATTGCAGGAAGAATTCTACCAGCGGAATGTAATGAACGCTGAAATCATGCTGGAAGTCATGAAACGTCTTTATTCAAATTCTGATCGTTATCAGAAGCTGATTTCAGATATGAAAAGGGCAGCTTCAGGAAGATACATTCAAGCCAATCATTTTGATTTTGAAGTAGCTCAGAAATACGGGGAATATGACCGTTATGAACATACGATGGCAATCTTGTATCAGAGAGACCCTGTGCTTGTAGGTGTTTTTACAGAACTTGCAGGTGAAGCGGCAAAGCGTACCATTGCTGATCTTTCAAAAATTATGGCGGAAGGATAAACTGGTAGAAAGTGGCTTAAAATCAGCGTTTTTTCTCTTAAAAAGTGCTTGCGGATTCAACAATGTCATGGTATCATTTATGAGCACTTACTTTGGGTTGACAAGATACCCAAGGCGGAAGGAGAGAAAGACATGAAAAAAGGAATTCATCCAAACTACAAGAAATGCACAGTTACTTGCCAGTCATGCGGCGCTACATTTGAATCAGGTTCTATCAATGAAAACATCAAGGTAGATACTTGCTCAAACTGCCACCCATTCTATACTGGTAGACAGCGTTTCGCTGCTGCAGCTGGACGTATTGAAAAGTTCAATAAGAAGTACGGCATGAAATAAAAATAAGGGGAATTCCCTTATTTTTTTTGGTATAATGATTTCGAAATATATAAAGTTAGAAACAGGAGGAAATTGACCATGGAAGTCATGTTGAATCGATTGAAAGGGATTCATGATCGTTATGAAGAAATCAACAATCTGATGATGGACCCTGAAGTTACATCCAATCCAAAAGAGCTGACCAAACTGGCCAAAGAACAGGCTGGCATTCGTCAGCAGTCTGAAGCATACGTTGAACTGACAACACTTCTTAGTCACATTGAACAGGCTGAAGAAATGATGAAGGAAGACGATGAAGAAATTAAAGAAATGGCAGAAATGGAACTGTCAGAACTTCTGCCAAAGAAAGAAGAACTGATTGCACACATTGAAGTGCTTTTGATTCCAAAGGATCCAAATGATGATCACAATGCCATCGTGGAAATTCGCGGTGCTGCAGGAGGCGATGAAGCCAATATCTTTGCCGGAGATCTCTATCGCATGTATTGCCGCTATGGAGAAACAAAAGGCTGGAAGATTGAAGTGATGGAAGCCAGTGAAAGCGAAGCTGGAGGTTTTACACTCATTTCATTTATGGTAAAGGGAGAAGATGTTTACAAGCATCTGAAGTTTGAATCCGGTTCTCATCGTGTACAGCGCATGCCAAAGACTGAAACACAGGGACGTATTCATACATCTACTGCTACTGTACTGGTTTTGCCTGAGGCAGAAGAAGCAGATATTGAAATTGACCCAGCTGATTTAACGATTGAAACACATCGTGCATCAGGTGCAGGAGGACAGCATATCAATAAGACAGACAGTGCAGTTCGTATTGTGCATTTGCCTACAGGTATCACAGTCAACTGTCAGGATGGACGTTCACAGCACGCTAACCGTGAAACTGCAATGCAGCTGATTCGTGCACGTGTTTATGAAGAATATCAGCGTCAGAAAGAAGAGGCAGAAGGCGCAGTAAGACGTGCTAAGATTGGAACAGGAGATCGTTCAGAGAAAATCAGAACGTACAACTATCCTCAAAACCGTGTGACTGACCACAGAATCGGCTTTACACTGAATCAGTTGGACCGCATTGTAGAAGGCAAACTGGGGGATATTGTTCAGGCTTTGCTGGATGAAGAACAGCGTCAGAAAATGGCAGGAGAACAGAATGCCAACTTATAGGGAACTGGTGAGAAATGCAGAAAAAGCCTGTGCTGAAAAAGGAATTCCTGAAAGCACTGCTTTGCTGTATATGCTGGAACTGTCAGAAAAAGAACGCTATGACTATTATATGTGCAATGAAGAGGAAGCTGACAGTGAACTTGAAAAAGCTTTTCTTGAAGGTATTGCACGTATCCTTAATCATGAACCAATGAATTATGTACTAGGTTATTCCTGGTTTTATGGCTATCGTTTTGTAGTGGATGACCGTGTGCTGATTCCTCGTCCTGAAACTGAAGAGCTTGTTGCTAACGTGCTGGCAGATATGGATGAAATATTTGGTGACAAAGATGAAATCGTTTGTGCAGATGTTGGAACAGGTTCGGGAGCAATTGCGATTACATTAGCGAAAGAAGAGCCAAAGCTTCGCATGAGCGCCAGTGACATCAGTACAGATGCTCTTGAAGTGGCAAAGAAAAATGCTGAAAACATCGGAGTGAACATCAACTGGATGCAAGGAGACATGGCTCAGCCTTTCGTGGATGCAGGGATGAAGCTGGATGTGCTTGTCTGCAACCCTCCATACATTAAAAATGATGAAGTGCTGGAAGAATCGGTCAAGGATTATGAACCCCATGTAGCACTGTTTGGCGGAGAAGATGGACTGTATTTCTATAGAAAAGTCTTTGAAGCGGCTCCTAAAATCATGAACCCAACTTCATTTATGGCTTTTGAAATGGGATGGGATCAGAAAGAAATCATGCTGAAGGAAGTCAAGAAATACTTTGGTGATGTCAAAGCAGAAGTGCTCAAAGACATCAATGGCAAAGATCGCATGCTATTTGTCTATTTTAACAACTAAGGCATCTTCGGATGTCTTTTTCTATTGAAAAAAGACTGAGACTCACATAGAATAAAAACTTTTCTATGTTGTCACAGTCTTTTGTAGTTAATCTTGGTAGACAACAGCTGCCCATAATCCATCACAATAGCCAATCGCAATCTTATTGCTGCTACTGCTTAATAAGCGTGCATTGTGATTTTTGGACTGTTTCCACCAGTTTAGATTATCTAGTGGTGAATTACCTGCATGGGCAAGGATTTCAAATGGATTTGAATAGTTTACTCCATATTCATCCAAAGCTGTTCTGTAGCGTGTGCCGTTTGGTCTATCGTGGGATAAAAAGCGGCGAGCTTCTGCCGCACGAACGCCTAAGGCGTGCTGTGCATTGGCATCTGCCAGCTCATATGGCTCAAGCTGATAAGTGGCACGGTAGTCATTGATTAGGTTCAGCATTTCCTGAATCTGAGATTCATCTGTTCCATAGTCCAGATAAACCTGATTTTTAACACGGATTGGAAGAGTCAGTGTACTTGAATTTCCAGCTTTGTCTGTTGCAGTATAGGTGATAGAATATTCACCTGCTTCTTGGTTGTTGTAGTCTGTTGTGTAGTCAATGGTTACAGGATCACTGTAATTGTCTGTCACAGTGAGATGTTCATATGGATTGAGTTCAGCGTTGATGGAACGAGAAATCACATCTTTCGAAGAAGTGATGACAGGAGCTTCCGTATCTCTGACTTCAAATTCTACAGTAGCAGATAATGTGTTATTAAACAGTTTGTTTTCAGAAAGCTGTTTATTGGTTTTGACTTTCAGCTGTACAGCAGTTTTCTGTTTTCCTGTTTTTGAAAGATTGAGAGAGACAGCTTTTAATTCAGAAGAATCATAATCGATATTCCCTAGTAATTCAGGGTGAGTGTTATAATCAATCAAGGAATTGATCAATGCTTCCTTGACAATAGGCATTTGATTTAAATTGTTGACTTGAATAACGATTCGCAAGGGTGTGCTTTTCTTTTCGATGGCATAGATAGTCTTAGAATGTGATGTATATACCATCAATAAACAGCAGAACTGAACAAAGAGTAAAAATCCTTTCTTAATGTTCATAGTTCCTCCTTTCAATAAAATACAGGGCTTAGTGTAACATATTCATGTGCACATGACAAATTTTGAAAGCGCTTTTTCATATTTTTATCATATGAAAACGGTAACAAAAATATGAAAAAAGGAATTCCAGAATAGAATTCCATCATTTTCTAAATTTATTTTTTAACTCTCGTAGGTTTGAAGAACGCTTGATTTTAGAAAGTTCTTCAGCATTTTTGGCTAGCTGTTTTTCATATTGACCGCTTAATTCAGGGACATAAAACTGCTGGTTTTTGATTGCATTAGGCAGATATTGTATGTATGGCCACAGCTCAGGCGCATCATAGTCATAACGGTCCTGAGGTACTAGATTCACAGGGGTAAATCTTAGATAGTCTGGAATTGGATAGGCATGCTCATGCAGACTTTGTGCAGCTGCGTCAATCGCAGATTCTGCACTTTTTGATTTAGGTGAGAGGGCAAGATCAATGACGGCATTAGCCAAAGGTATTCGTCCTTCTGGAAAGCCAACTCGTTTTGCAGCATCAATTGCATTGACTGTGCGGCTGACAGCAGCAGGATTTCCTAGTCCAATATCTTCATAAGCAGTGACTAGCAGTCTTCTTTCAATGGAGTCCATGTCTCCCGCTTCAATCAAGCGGGCAAGATAGTACAGTGCAGCATTGACATCAGAGCCGCGGATGCTTTTCTGAAATGCACTGACGGCATCGTAATGACCATCATCACCTGCATCAATAGCTAAAACAGGACGAGCTGAATATTGTTTGACAATTTCTTTTGTGATGACGCCTTCACAGGCAATAGCACAGATTTCCAATACATTTAATGCATAACGCAAATCACCGCCACTGTGAGATGCGATGATTTCTGCAGCGTCTTGTTCAATCTGAACACTTCCATTGAGTCCTTTTTCGGAGCCGATGGCACGATCAAGGGCAGTGATGATGTCCTTTTGCGTCAGCGATTTGATTTCAAACAGATGGCAGCGAGATCGAATAGCTGGATTGATCGCAAAATAAGGATTGGATGTGGTCGCACCAATCAAGGTGATGTTTCCATTTTCAACATGTGGAAGCAAAAGATCTTGCTTGTCTTTGTTGAGGCGATGAATTTCATCAATAATAACGACTAGTCCATTGGATAGACGAGCTTCTTCAAAGAGTATTTCGAGATCTTTTTTATTTCCTGTTACGGCATTGAACAAACGATAGGGAAGATGCAGTTCATTGGCAAGACACATGGCCATGGTGGTTTTTCCAGTGCCTGGCTGACCATAAAAAATCATGGAGAAAAGCTGCCCGGCTTCCAGACATTTTCGGATGACTTTACCTGGTCCCAGCAAATGGGATTGTCCCAGCAGTTCTGATGTTGTTTCTGGGCGCATTCTAAAGGCCAATGGCTGTTTCATCATATCAACTCCTGATTCCAATTTTATCATTTTTCGTTTACAATGTTAATGGTGATCAAAATGAAAGTTGTATTGCAGCGTGTTCAGCATGCTTCCGTCACAATTGATGGAAAAGTTCATGGGGAAATCAATCAGGGTTATCTCCTTTTAGTAGGAATTACGGATGGTGATACGGAAACAGAGGCAAAGAAGCTGGCAGATAAAATTGTAGACTTGAGAATTTTTGAAGATGAAAATGGAAAGATGAATTTATCTATTGAGCAGGTTGAAGGACAAATTTTATCCATTAGTCAGTTTACGCTGTATGCAGATTGTCGAAAAGGAAGAAGACCAAGTTTTACTAAAGCAGCACGTCCAGAAATATCGAATCCGCTTTATGAGCGTTTTAATGAGTTTCTAAGAATGCGAGGAATGCATGTGGAAACAGGGATTTTTGGAGCAGAGATGAAAGTTGATTTGCTTAATGATGGACCGGTGACCATTGTGTTGGACTCAAATGAACTGTAAGGAGAGAAATATGGCAGAAATTATTTATGGAAGTGAACTTTCCAAGAAAATCAAATCAGGGATGAAAGAAAAAGTAGAACAGATTGTTTCACAAGGCAAAAGAACTCCAACACTGGCAGTTGTACTTGTTGGGGATAATCCAGCATCGTTGTCCTATGTCAAAGGAAAAGACAAAGCCTGCCATGAAGTAGGATTTGGCTCAAAGATGATCACATTAAAAGAAGAGACAACTGAAGCTGAACTCAAAGAAGTCATTGACTCTTTGAATCAAGATGAAACCGTTGATGGTATTTTGGTTCAAATGCCGCTGCCAAGACATCTGGATGAAAATAAAATCATCTTGATGATTGATCCAGCAAAGGATGTTGATGGGCTGCATCCAGTGAATGTGGGCAATTTGTATCTAGGGTTAGATGGATTTGTGCCATGTACTCCGCTGGGTATCATGGAAATGATCAAAGAAGCCAATGTTTCTTTTGAAGGAAAGAATGCAGTCGTCATTGGCAGAAGCAAGCTGGTTGGAACACCAGTAGCACGCCTTTTGATGAATGAAAACTGTACAGTGACCATGTGTCACAGCAGAACTAAAGATACAGAAAAGATATGCAGCGAGGCAGACATTCTTATCGCTGCCATTGGAAAACCAAAAAAGGTAACGAAAGAATGGGTTAAAGATGGAGCTTGTGTGATTGATGTCGGAATCAACCGTGTAGATGGAAAACTTGTTGGTGATGTTGATTTTGAAGATGTCAAAGATAAAGCAGCAGTGATTACCCCTGTTCCTAAAGGAGTTGGGCCAATGACCATCACAATGCTGCTAAGCAATACATTGAAAGCTTATGAAAGGAAAGAAAACACTCATGATTAAAGGATATGGAATGGGAGACATCGTTGAGATGAAAAAAGAACATCCATGCAAAAAAAGCAAAGAATGGAAAATCATTCGCATGGGTGCAGATATTAAAATCAAATGTCAGGGATGTGGAGCAGCTATTATGTTTGATAGAACTGAATTTGAACGCAAGTGCAAAAAAATTCTAAGAAAGGCAGAAGAAGAGGCAACTGTGTAAACAGATGTCTCTTTCTATAAAAAAGTAAAAAACTTTTAAAAAAGATGTTGACATAAAATAGGGTGTCTGATATTATAATTGAGCGTTGCCTAAATAGCTCAGTCGGTAGAGCAATCGGCTGTTAACCGATCGGTCACAGGTTCGAGTCCTGTTTTAGGCGCCATTTGGCTCGTTGGTGAAGCGGCTTAACACAGCGCCCTTTCACGGCGTCATTCACGGGTTCGAATCCCGTACGAGTCACCATCTTGGATCCTTAGCTCAGTTGGCAGAGCAACTGACTCTTAATCAGTGGGTCTAGGGTTCGAATCCCTA
>JAFQKG010000093.1 GCA_017397025.1 Erysipelotrichaceae bacterium
AGCACCATGGCGATGGCCAGCGAGATGCCCGCAAGCTGGAGCGTCAGGACCAAGCCCTGCAACAAGACAGATGCCGCCAAGATTTAGTTCTCCATTTTCATTGAAATCTAAATATTTGCTGCAAATACCCTCAAATGTCTTCTGACCAAGCTCTCCAAATGTCCCATCCAGTACATTCATTCGTGCTCCTTTGAGCATAGCATAGGCAATCATGGCAGAGCCACTGGTTTCCAGATAATTTCCTTCTTTTCCAGGTGCATCCACAACCTGCCAGTACATTCCAGTTTCTTTATCTTGAAACACTGCAATATCTTTCATCAATTGAGTAAAAATGCGTGATATTTCCTCTGCTGTTTTCTGATCAGCAATTTCAATCAAATCTGCCATCGCCACAGAAAACCAGCCAATAGAACGCAACCAGAAATTCTTAGATAACCCAGTTTCTGGATCAGCCCAGAAAATAGATTTTGAACAGTCACACCCATGATAGTACAAGCCTGTTTTTTCATCCTTCATTAACTTTTCAACATTTTGAATCTGCATCAGTACATCGGAAAGATCTTTACCTTGATACTGTGCAGACATTGCCGAAAATACCTGAGCCATATATATGCCATCAAGCCAAATCTGATGAGGATAAATGAGTTTATGCCAAAAATTCCCTGTGCAAGTACGAGGCTGCTCTTTTAGCTGTTCTATCTGTTTCTCAATAGCTAATCGATATTTTTCTTTTCCGGTTTTCTCATAAAGTTCAAACAGAACGCGACCTTCATTTAAATCATCAAGATTGTATGTTGACTTGTCGTATCCGAGAATTGTCCCATCTTCCTGAACATAGGCATCAATAAATTTTTCTGCAAAATCAAAGTATTTGATTTCCCCGGAAATATTGCTGATCTTCAACAGTGATGTAATCATACATCCATCAATATAATTCCAGTGAGGCTTCTTCCCTTGACGAATACTTTCAATATTCCACATAGGAGCATAAGGCGTTGAGCACTCAATCAAACGTTCAATATATTTATCAATTTTTTCAAACATATTCTTACCTGTAAAAGTTTTCTTCAATCAATTCTTCGATGTGATCAGCAATCAAAGCATCTCCATCTGCACCCTTGACTTCAACATTCTTGATGATCAGCTTTCTGACATGGTCAAAAAACATCCCTTTCCTCAAAAATGGGGGCAGATTGTCCTGACATGCACATCTGAATGGCTGTGCATCTTCTGCATAAGTAAAACGAATGTTTTCAACTGTGATTTCATCAATCGGCTGTTCAGGAAGCCCATCACAGAAGCAAGCTGCTGCCTCGCAATTCAAACATTCCATATTTCTAAAAGTAAACTTCCCCAGATATGGAGTTCTTTCATCCACAGGATATTTTTCTCTTGACCAAACATATTCAGAATGTCGATCAGGATCACAGCAGTTATAATACATATTCATCACGATTGGAGTAATGACTCCATCCATTTTAATATTTTCAAACAGAACACCATCGATAACAGCATCTTTGCCTCGTCCTCGACGTGTTTTAATACGCAGCCCTCTTTCAGTTTTATGGAACACACAGCGATTCACAGTCAAATTTGTTACACCGCCAGCCATTTCACTGCCCAAAGTAACTGCACCATGACCAAATTCCATCAGGCAATTCGTAATTGTATGTCGATTGGCAGGCTGTTTAAATGCTTTTCCAAGTTCAATCTTTCCAGATTTAATAGCGATACAGTCATCTCCAACACTGAATCTGCACCCAATGATGTCCACACCATCACAGGCTTCAGGATCAATTGCGTCTGTATTTGGACTGTTTTTAGGAGCCTTTACCTGCATATCCAGAAAGCGAACATTA
>JAFQKG010000094.1 GCA_017397025.1 Erysipelotrichaceae bacterium
AATGCCAGTATTTTATATTGCGTTGTGTTGATACCCATCGCTTCAGCTGCGATTTCATCTTCTCGAACAGAAATACACGCACGCCCATGTGCTGAAGTTCCAAAGTTCACGATGACAATGGTACAAATGACCACTGCCCAGAAAATCATCTGCCAAGAAACAGCTTTAGGCAAAATCAATCCAGCAGCACCGTTGGTGATTTCCATGTTCAAAATGACAATGCGAATAATTTCACCAAAGCCTAGAGTTGCAATTGCTAGATAATCCCCTTTTAAACGAAGAGTAGGAATCGCTACAATCAGTGCAACAGCTGCACTGATCAGCATGCCTATCGCAATACCCACAAAAACGCCTGCCAATCCCGCAGTCACATGTTTCAAGATAACACCGCAGCTATAGGCTCCAATGACCATGAATCCCGCATGTCCTAAAGAGAATTGTCCAGTAACACCAATGATTAAATTCAAAGAAATAGCTAAAATGATATTAATTCCAATCGTCATCAAAACTGTCTGATAAACATTGTTGATAATCCCTAATGAAATTAGAATGTGAAGCAAAAAATACGTTAAAGCAATCAATCCTGCCCAAAGAAGTGTATTTCGTTTTAACCAGTATTTCATACCTTATACCTTCTCTTTCGTATTCTTTCCTAAAAGGCCCGCAGGCTTTATGATCAAAATCAGTATCAGAATCAGATAAACAACGGCATCCTTCCACAGTGAGCTTCCATAACCTGCCACCATGGTTTCTACTATTCCGATGAAAAAGCCTCCTAGCATTGCACCAGGAATAATTCCAATGCCACCAAATACTGCAGCTATAAACGCTTTGATTCCAGGAAGCATTCCCATCAGCGGATTAATAGAATTATAATACAGTCCCACCAGTACACCTGCAGCCCCTGCCAAAGCAGATCCAATCGCAAATGTCATTGAAATGGTTGCATCCACATTGACTCCCATCAGCCTAGCTGCATCCGCATCCACTGAAACAGCACGCATAGCACGACCAACTTTGGTCTTGGTAACCAAAAATTGAAGCAAAAGCATCAGCACAATGGTAACTGCAAAAATAACAATCTGCTGTGTTGAAATACGTAGACCTCCTAATATGATTGTTTTGTTTTCAAACACATTTGGAAAAGTCTGCACTCCAGCCCCCATCACTCTCTGAGTTCCAGCTTCAAGAAAGTAACTTACTCCAATAGCAGTAATCAATGCAGTAATACGTGTTGCATGACGAAGCGGCTTATAGGCGATTCGTTCAATAGTGACTCCAATCAAAGCACATCCAGCCATGGAAATAACCAGTGCCGGCACAAAACCCAATCCAAGCTTCGTTGTAACAATAAAACCAATGTACGCCCCCAGCATGTAAATATCGCCATGAGCAAAATTAATCAGTTTAATGATGCCATAGACCATCGTATAGCCAAGCGCAACCAGCGCATAGATACTCCCCAATGACAGCCCATTGATCATCTGCTGAAGAAACTGTGTCATATTCATTCCCCTTTCAAGCGTAAAATAGGAGAAATTACTTTCTCCTATTAGACTTTCTATCTACCTTAATCTACATCTGGTGAGACAGCAACAGCATCTCCCTGCACACCATCTACCAAAGTAACGACAAGAACAGACTTGATTGGAGTATGTGTTTCATCAAAGCTGAAGCTTCCAGTCACACCATCAAATTCAATGTTTTCAACAGCGGTTTTAACGGCTTCAGGATCAGTCGAACCGGCTTTTTCAATTGCCTCAATCAATAAGTTTGTTGAGTCGTATGCAAGAGCAGCAAACATGCCAGGTTCTTCATTGTATTCAGCCTTGTAAGCATCAATAAATGCCTGCAATGCATCAGAAGCACCAACAGTCGTATAAGCAGTTGTGTAATATACTTTGTTCAGATTGGATGCACCAGCCAAATCAATCAATGTTTCAGAGTCAAATCCATCAGGTCCAATAATTTCACAATCAATGCCCATTTCACGAGCCTGCTTGATGATCAGACCAGCTTCATTGTAGTAGCCAGGAATGTACAGTACATCAAAATCCAACTCTTTAAATTTGGTCAGAACAGAATTGAAATCTGTATCACCTGAATTATAGTAATCTGTAGCAACTACTGTACCGCCCAGTTTTTTAAACTGTGCACTAAACGCATCTGTCAATCCTTTTGCATAGTCACTGGATGTATCCGCATAAATGACGACTTTACCTTTATTCAGCGTATCCACTGCATACTGAGCCATTGCAGCACCCTGATAAGAATCTTCAAAACAAATACGGAAAACATAGTCATATACTTTGCCACTGGTAGGATTCAATGTCTGATTGATTGCTGTTGCAGAAGGTGAAATCACTGTAACTTTCGAATCATTCATAATCTGATAAGTTGCAGCACTTGTTCCAGAAGTAGCTGGACCTACAACACCTGCTACGCCATCACTTGCCAGCTGAGCCGCCAAAGTCACTGATTCAGTGGTATCTGATTTATTATCATAAACCACTGTAGTGTAATTTCCCCCTGCTTCATTGGCCTGTTTGATTGCCAGCTCGGATCCTTTCAATTCAGCGTTTCCATAATCTGCAACTGAACCTGTAAGCTCGTAATGAAGCCCAATTTTGATGGTTCCATCCGAGGCGGATGACGAGTCTGAAGATGAATCACCACAGGCTGTCATAGATGCTGCCATCATCACTGCCAATGCAGTCATGAATACCTTTTTCATTGTTTTCATATGTTTGCCCTCTCTTTAGTTATGATGATTCAATTATAGAACTCATAAAAGTGGAATTCAACAACACTTTCACAAATATTTCACATTTCTTTCATTTTATGTATACATTTTCTGAAAACGTTTTCATTCTTATTCAAAAGAAAAAGAGAGTGATTATTTCACTCCCTTGACACCTTTTGAGCCTTTGGCACTGGATGCACTGAAATTGCTGAGAATGTTGGAATCAAACGATGTGATTCTCTTTTCTCTACGACGTTGACGATCAATCGCCTGCTTCACCAAAGCGTCCATCAATTCACTGAAACTCATCCCCGCTTCTTTCCACAGATAGAAAGCCAGTGATCCTGGAATTGTATTGATTTCATTCACAAACACTTCGCCTGTCGCATTGTTCATCATAAAATCAATGCGGCATACTCCACTTGATCCAAGCACTTTAAAGGTCTTGACAGCCAGATTTTGAATCATCTGTGTCATTTCATCACCAATTGGAGCCGGAACAATACGGCTTGCAGAAGCCATACCCTGGCTTTTTGCCCCTTTTGTTTTTCCATTTCCAAGATACTTGTCTTTGAAATCAAGAATTTCTGCCCCTTTTGTCACTTCCTCAAGAACACTTGGACGGCATTCGAAATGATCTCCTAAAACAGAACAGTTGATTTCTCTTAGATTTTGAACCATTTGTTCAATGACAATCTTTTCATCATACTGTCCTGTTTCTGCGATTGCTTCATCCAGTTCTTCCTCACTATGCGCAATCGCAATCCCTACACTTGATCCCAGACAAGCAGGCTTGAGCACTACTGGATAACCAAGTTCAGCAACCTTTGCCTTGATTTCTTCTTTGTTGCCTTCATAATCACAGGCATAAATCCATGTCCATGGACACATTGGCAAACCACTGTTTTCAAGAATGTGCTTCATTACAGCCTTATCTTGCCCGCAGCCTGCCGCAATCACATCGCAGCCTGCATAAGGCAGCTTCAGCATTTCCAAAAGTCCCTGAATAGAACCATCTTCTCCATTGGTCCCGTGCATAACAGGAATAGCAAGATCAATCACTGTTTCTTCCTGTTTTTTGAAGAACGACTTCTTTAAAGGTTCAACAACAACCTTGCCTTCTTTTTTTACCAGATGAACAGCTGATACAGTTTTCTTCAGCTTGACCATATCCGTATAAATCGAAATCTCTCTCAGCTCTGGTCCGCTGTAAAAATCTCTTTCTTTTGATATATACACTGGCACCACTTCATACTTTTCCGGATTCAGTGCATTCATCGCCTGTGAAGCAGAGATAATGCTGACTTCATGTTCAACAGATTCTCCACCAAACAAAACGGCTACTCGTATTTTCATAACATCTTTCCCTTCAGACAAATACTCTACTATTATACTCAAAACTTCATGTTTGTGCTACATCAGATAGCCTAGAATCAGTTCAATGGTTGAATTCAAGCCATCCCAATGTGTACGCTCCATGCCATGAGAAGCATGTACGCCAGGACCAATCAAAGCGCCTTTGATGTCATTGCCTCCACGCAGCGCTGCCGAAACATCACTGCCGTACATTGGATAGATATCCACTGCATAGTTCAATTTCTTCTGTTTCGCAATGTCAATCAAACGAGAAGTCATCTGATAATCATATGGGCCTGAACTATCCTTGGCACAAATGCTGACATCATATTCTGTGCAGGCAAGATCCAATCCAATGCATCCCATATCCACTGCCAGAAGTTCTCTGATTTGCTGAGGAATAGAACTGTTTCCATGTCCGACTTCTTCAAAAACAGTCACAATAAACAAAGTACGATGTTTGATCTTTAGATTTTTTTCTTTGATTTCTTTCAGTACCTGAAACAGACAGGCAACAGAAATCTTGTCATCCAGAAAACGTGATTTGATAAAGCCGCTTTCAGTGACAGTTGTCTTAGGGTCAATCGCAATAAAATCTCCGTTAGAAATTCCCAGTTTCAGTGTATCTTCTTTGGACTTCACAACTTCATCCAGACGAATTTCCATCGTATCGCATTCACGGACACTGCTTGAAGCATCCTTAAAGACATGAACACTTGGTGAATTTGATAAAATCGTTCCAGTGTACACTTTTCCTTCACGCGTATACACACGGCAGTATTCCCCATCAATCGTCGGCATCAAAGGACCACCTACATTGGTAATGGCCAGTTTCCCATCGCCTTTAATAGAACGCACCATCAGTCCTAAGGTATCTGCATGGGCGCAAATACCTCTTGTATAAGAGTTATCTTCACCTTCTACTTCAACGAACAAATTACCTTTGGCATTGGTCCACGCCTTAAAACCCAGCTTTTCTGCCTCTTCTTTTAAAAAGGCAATTGCATGATGCGTATATCCTGAAGGGCTGTCAATCGCAAACAGCTGTTTCGCAAACTCAAAAAATGTATCTTTTCTATTTTCCATGATTGTCATCTCCTGTCCATTATTGTACACCATTTTTGCTCATTTTTGGTATTTTATCCATTTCTTCAATAAAATTCGATTATTCTATTTTTAGAAGCACAAAGATAGCCAATTGATTCTTTTTTGTTTACAATAGCATTAAAGAAATGAGGAAGAAAACATGCTCAAAGAAATTGCATTAACCTATTACAATCAAGGATATAATTGTGCAGAAACTATTATCTTGGCAGCTAATGATGCCTATCATCTCAGTCTGGATGCTGCCAGTATTCGTCTGTTTGCTGCATTTGGCGGAGGCCTCCAATGCGGTGATTTGTGCGGCTGTCTAACAGCTGCAGCAGGTGTTCTTTCAGCGCTCTATGTACCTACAAAAGCACATGATGTCAAAGAACTGAGAAGCTACACGCAGCTTCTTGTAAAAGAATTTGAGCAGCAAATGGGAGCCAGAAAATGCTCAGATATCAAGCCTAAACTCTATAAGAATGAAATCAGATGCAAAGACACTGTCCTTTATGGGGCTCAAGCTCTTGAAAACACCATCCAAAAGATTGAAACGTTAAGAAAAGACATCGCATAAACGATGTCTTTCTTACTTATTGATTAAATGCATCCGGCAAATCATTTTCAAGAAGAATGGTATCTTGTACTGAAGCATTCTGATAAACAATCGCAAATGCTTCTTTGACTGTTTTGACAACATGAACGTGATTCTGATCAAATCCAGCTTCTTTTAGACCTGCAAGAATCGGTTTTGTCTGATTGATTCCAACCAAAATAACTTCATCTGCCCTGCCTTGCATTTTCATGCCAAACTGTTTATTCAGCTCTGCCTGTTTTTCTCCCAGATCAATCATGCCAGGAGTCACTATCCAGCGTCTTCCAGGCATCATTTTCAGCACTTCCAATGCCATGGAAGATCCTACAGGATTTGAATTGAAAGCATCATCAATGAAAGTATAGCCATTGATTTTTTTCACTTCCAGACGATGTTCAACATAATTGACTTTTCCTACTGCACGCTGCAGCTGCTCCATGGAAATCCCCATCTCCAGACCCACTGCAATCGCTGCCAGAATGTTGGCAATGTTATGAACACCCAGCAGTTTCGTTTTAAAAGGGGTCAACGTGCCATCTTTTTGCAGCAGATCAAAAGTGCTTCCCGTTGAAGAATATTCAATGTTGACAGCTCTAAGATCTGCATTTTCCTGTTCAATGGCATAAGTAACAGTTCTGACAGTATTTTTCATCTGATAAGTGCGAATGTATTCATTGTCCAGATTAAGAATTCCCACTCCATGAGGTGGAAGATTTTCAATCAGTTTCATTTTCTCATCAATGATGTTCTGAAGTGAACCAAATGTATTAAGATGCTGAGGACCAATCGAAGTGACAATTCCAATTTCAGGACGCACAAAGTCACTTAGCTGCTGAATATCCCCCACATGATCTGCACCCATCTCACAAATAAATACTTCGTGAATAGGCTTTAAATGTTCACGTACTGTAATCGTAATCCCCATTGGAGTGTTGAATGAAGCTGGTGTCATTAATGAATAGTATTTTTCAGAAAGGATTTCCTGAAGGATGTTTTTAGAAGATGTTTTTCCAAAACTTCCTGTGATTCCTACAATTTTTGCTGGACAGCTTCTAAGAAGTTCTTTTGCCATGTTCATGAACTTGTCTTTGATTTTGTTTTCAATCGGCTCAGTGATCAGCGCCATTGGATAAATCATCAGCCATGCTCCAGCATGTGCAATCATGACCATTACTGTCATCACTTCCAAAGGAAGCCATATGATCAAAGGCAAATAAAGAATCACATCCAGAATCACAATCACAGCAAGCTGACGGCGTACGCGCCATGTGAGATTAAGCGGTTTAATGGACTGCTTTTTCTTTTCATTTTGAATCGAAACAGAAAGAATCAAAAATCCCAGAACAAGAAGCACTGCCAGTGAAACCCACACATTATAAATCACAATCGCAATCAGAAGGACAAGCAAAGCAAAAAATTCTTTCACATATTTAAAAATGGATGTACTGATTCTATTTTTCAGCCAGTCTGTATATCGCTGAAGTTCATAGCGGTTCTGCTGAAACATATGAAGTGCATGTTTGGTCGGCAGCACACTGAGTGCTGCAGCACATACAGCTACAACGCATCGTAGTAAAGTGGTCATGCTTGTTCCCCTCTTTCCTTTTCAAAGAAAGCATCCAGAATTCGGTTGAAACGATGAATCTGGTGCCAGTAAGCATAATGATCGTCTTTTTCAAAAACAATCAGTGCAGCATCTTTCATATTTTGTTCCATGTACTTTCCATCTGAAAGCGGTGTTGCTTCATCCAGTTCTCCGAAAATCAAAAGCACAGGCATCTCCATCTGCGGAAGCAAAGACCGCACATCATCATTCACGACCTTGACGAACGTTTCACGCATGATACCAGTTGCATTTCTATAATCCGAGCTTCCTGAGTTTCGCTTCAGCTGTTCTTCCAATTCCTTGTTTCCAGTCATTTGAACCAGCTTTTTCCCCAGTTTATAGGTATACGTTTTGGCATACCAGTCCAGACCTCTTTTTGGTTTGAGTCCTGCTGCACCTGTTAAAACCATCTTTCTAACAGGATGCTTAGACGCATAATGAAAAGCCACACGGCAACCAAAAGAATGACCTACTAAAATTGGATTAACAATGTTCAGCTGTGTACAGAATTCATGCAGTGCTTCGGCAAAATCACTGACTCCCCAGGCTGTTTCAGGTTCTTCACTTTCTCCATGTCCTTGAAAATCAAGAACTGTAACTTTGAAATCACGTTCAAAATGCTCCGCGCAAGGAAGCATCATTTCTATGTTCTGTCCCCACCCATGCAGAAAAAGAATATCAATTCCTGTTCCTTTCTGCACATAGTTGACCCATCGGTTTCTAATTTTAATCTTAGGCATAGTTTCTCCTATCTTATATCATTATATTCAATCCAAGATAAAAAAGGAAGAGATTAAAAAATATAGAGAATAAGAAAAATAAGATATTGAAGATATGTCAATTTATGATATAATTTAAGCAAGAAAGGAGAATGCTTCATGTACAAGTGGATGACAGGAAACAGTTATTCAAACATCGTCACTCTTTACAGCAACAATTTCACACTTAACTCTGTTGCATGTCAGTACTTTCAGGATATTCGATGGTGTCTGATCGGCATTGATACAGCTTCAAGAAAAGTAGCCATCAAGCCAGTAAGTGCACGTGAAATTGATCTCCATCTAGTGCAGTTGGAGCATCTGAACAAAGTTTCCATGGGCAAAGGATATGCCCGCATCAGCAACAAGCACATCATTGATGAAATTTCAACGCTGATTGAAAATGAATGCAACGGGCTGAAATTTCTGGCACAATTTGACGAAAAAGAAAAAATGCTGATTGTTGATCTCAACCGTCAGCTCTAGAAAGGGGTAATCTTATGAGTTTCTATTTCTGGTTATGGGCCGGCATTGCAGTCGCTTCCGTGGTACTGGAAATTGCAACTGCATCTGCATTAGTGAGTCTATGGTTTGCCTTTGGCGCATTGGCAGCCATGATCATCGCTATCTTTAATCATACATTCTGGATTCAAATGGCTGTCTTTCTCATTGTTTCTTTGGTTCTTGCAATGGCGCTGCGTCCAATTACGCAGAAACTATTAAGAGGCACTGCCATTCCTACCAACGCTGACCGTCTTATCGGCATGAGAACGAAACTGATCAGTGAAATTTCCGACGAACCTGGCACACTTAAAGCAGGCGGGCTAATTTGGAATGTCATCAGTGCAGACGGAAATCCAGTTGCACAGGGAACAACTGTTGAAATACTCTCCATGGAAGGCAACAAACTGATTGTTAAAGAAATCAAATAATCTAAAACGATAAGAAGCAAAAAAATATTTTCTTTACAATCGTTTTCATGAAACAGAGGATACTGCTAAATTTGTAAAGCTTCAAGAATACGAAAACTGCTACAATTCTATCTTCAAAGCGATTTCATCGCGTTATACATTGCGCTTTGATCTTACATTTTTAAAATCTGAATCCAAGCCTCTTATTGTAGGATTCAAAATAACAGTACTGGATTTTAACAATCCTGAATAAACAGCTCTGATTGAGCATTCTGACAAAAGTCAGATAGAAAGGAAAAGGCAGATGCATTCTGCCAGGTAAGACTATGCATCCTATTCTGCAGATCTTATTGTTTGTCGTCCTGTTTGCAGCTGTTGCTGCAATCATCCTCTATTGTGTTCGAATCATCCCTCAATCTCAGGCATATGTTGTTGAACGTCTGGGACACTATTACAAAACTCTTTTATCTGGCCCTCGCTTTTTGATTCCATTTGTAGACCGTGTTGCCAACAAAGTGACTCTGAAGGAAATCGTTAAAGACTTTGATCCGCAGCCGGTTATCACAAAAGACAACGTGACCATGCAGATTGATACTGTGGTCTACTTCCAGATTACTGACCCTAAACTGTACACCTACGGTGTTGAACGTCCAATCAGTGCCATTGAAAATCTGACCGCAACTACTCTTCGTAACATCATCGGGGATCTTGAACTGGATGAAACTTTGACTTCACGTGACATCATCAACACCAAGATGCGCTCAATTCTAGACGAAGCCACTGATCCTTGGGGAGTGAAAGTCAGCCGAGTTGAAGTGAAGAACATCATTCCTCCTCGTGACATTCAGGATTCCATGGAAAAACAGATGCGTGCTGAACGTGAACGCCGTGAAAAAATCCTGCAGGCGGAAGGCGAAAAACGTGCTGCAATTCTGACTGCTGAAGGTGAAAAAGAATCCATGATTCTGCGCGCAACAGCAAAGAAAGAAGCAATGATTGCAGAAGCGGAAGGTCAGGCAAAAGCCATGGAACGTGTCTATCAAGCACAGGCTGAAGGGATGCGTCTAATCAATGAAGCAAATCCTGGACAGGCTTTCTTGACTATCAAAGGATATGAGGCACTAGAAAAAGTAGCTGATGGCAAATCTACAAAACTCATCATCCCTAGCAACATTCAAGACATTGCCGGGACATTGGCAGCTCTTTCTGAAGTCGTTGATAAAAAACAGAATTAGAAGAAGAGGCTGTGACAAAACAGTCTAAGTAGAAAATAAAAAATCGCACAGACTTCGAAAGAAGAAAGTGCGATTTTTTAGTATAATCTATGAATGACCAAAAACATAAATCAACAGAGAGATTATAACGTAAATCAAATGAGT
>JAFQKG010000095.1 GCA_017397025.1 Erysipelotrichaceae bacterium
ATACCAGCTTCTCTGCAACAGTATTTTAACATCTTTTCAACACTTTCACTAGTCACTTGCTTCCCTTTTTGATTGATGAAAAACGTATGCGAACTGCGATGAGCGAAAAGAGGCCGCAGTGTATCCAAATAATATCTCATAGCTTTACGTGTCAGTTCAGGAACCGGAACAATTCTTTCCTTATTGCCTTTGCCAGCAATTCTAAGAAATCCTGCATCCAGATTGACCTGGGACAAAGTCATAGAAAGACACTCGCTGATACGAAGACCACAGCCATAAATTGTCATGAAGATTGTTTTGTACAATAGATGAACTGGTGAGTCATCCAACTGCAGCAGAATTCGTTCAATTTCTTCTTCAGTTGCATAAACAGGTATTTTACGTGTGTTTTTTCGTACAGTAAGACTGAGAGAAGGATCATTGATCTCATATTTGTCTGATAAAAAATGATGAAAAGAGCGAATCGCTGAAGCATGACGATTAAGTGTTGCGTTAGAATATCGCTTTGAAAGTTCATTCAGATAATTCTGAATCATTAAACCGCTGACATCATCAAAATCATCAATCTGCTCACTTTCAAGATAGAGCTGATACTGTTTCAAGTCATGTTCATAACTGATGATCGTCTTTTCAGAAAACTGCAGCGATGTCTTCATGGCTAGAAAATAGGATTGAAAAGCTGGTTTCAGTTGCATGAAATTCCCTTCTTTCATTCAATTTTTATAAAGTAATCAATCAAAACCAGTCCAATTGTTGATTTCACTGCACTTGAAAACAGTGCAATTGAACAGGAAATAAGAAAAGAATTCAGTTTCTGATTGATCAGAGGAAGCAGCTGTACATCATTGGGATGTTCAGTCAATGCAGAAATGAGCATACCAGAGCACTGTAGTGCACTGACAGCAATGATACTGATAGCTGCCATATCAAATACAATTTGAGGTAATAGAGTAAAAAGGATTCCAAGAATTCCCTTCAGCTGATAGGTGACAAGAAACAGGTAAGCAGAAAAACCAATTTGAAACCCTTTCAGAAAAACACAGAATTGAATCAAAGGAATGCCAAACAAAGAAAAACCCAGAAAAAGCAGAAGCAGACAGAAAAGAACATGAGAAAGGCACTGTTCGAGAAAAAACTGACCTGCATCCTGCGGCATGACCAGTGTTGAACGAAGGACGTGGCTGTATTCTAATAAAAGAGAATCTGTCATGTTTGATGTGCAGAACAAGGCAGTAAGAGCTCCAGCGATAAAGAGGATGGAAATAGAATCTAAAAGATCCTTGTTGTGTGAGATATAGTGTTTCATTGCATCACCTCATGCTAGATATATGCAATGAAACACAAGTTATTTCTTCAACAATGAAGAAGCACGAACAAGTGAAGGCACAGAAAGCTGTGCATTGAGGTCTTTGATGACATCATCCGTTGTACTAGGCTTGAATTCTTCAAAAAGACTCAACTGTATTTTCTGAGAAGAAACTGTATTCAGATGCGACAATCCAATGCCAACATGACGCACAGCCATCTCATCCTGATTTTCATCATACAGCATCATTGCCTGTTCAAACAGTGCATCAGCATCCTGTATAGGATAAGTCAAACGTTTTGACCTGACAATCGTTTCAAATGTATAGTAACGGACAGAGATAGAAACAACATTCCCCATCATTCCAGATTGTTTTAAACGCTGCGACAGCTGTACTGCAAGCTTTTTGAAATATGCTCTGATTTCATCATAGTCTGTGAGATCTTCAAGAAAAGTTGTTGACTGAGACATGGATTTTGCGTCAGAATTCATTGTGATTTCATCTGAAGCAATGCCATAGCATCTTTGAATGACAGACGTTGTATTCTTGCCTAATATTTTATGCAGGATTTCATGCTGAGGATATTCTGCTAGATCTCCAATGGTTTCGATTCCTAAAGCATTGAGTGCTTTGGCAGTTTTTTTGCCTATGCCAACCATATCACTCACAGAAAGCGGCCAGAGTTTCTTTCTTACTTCTGATTTTCTGAGAATTGTAATACCCATAGGCTTTCTCATGTCACTGGCCATCTTTGCTAGAAATTTGTTTGGGGCAACACCAATGGAGCATTTTAGCTGAAGTGTTTCCTTTAGCTGACGCTGAATCTGCCAGGCTAGATCTAAAGGACGAGGATAACGTTTGATGACTTCTGTCATATCAGCGTAGCATTCGTCAATAGAGGCCTGTTCTACATAAGGGGTATATGATTGTATCAGTTTCATAAACTTCTCTGAAAGCTCTTCATAATAGCTGTAATGACCTTTGACAACGACAAGATCAGGACAAAGCTCCAGTGCTTCCTGAATTGGCATTGCAGAGTGCACTCCATAAGCACGTGCTTCATAATTGGCTGTTGAAACCACTGAACGACGTGAAAGACCGGAAACAACTACCGGCTTCCCTTTCAATGATGGATCCAGCACTTCTTCAGCACTGGCATAAAATGAATTCAGATCAATATGAAAAATGACTCTTGCCATGAAAAAATCACCTCTTCTATTTTAACATAGAATGGTGATTTTGTCTTTTATCGAACTTTATAGACCTGAGACTGATTCATTTTTAATCGATGTTCAAGCCTCAGTTTATCAGAAATCATGGCAATGAATTCTGAATTGGTTGGCTTCGCTTTAGATGCAGAGATTGTATAGGCAAAGATTTCATCAATGGCATCAATGTTTCCACGATTCCATGCAACTTCTATGGCATGACGTATGGCCCTTTCAACACGTGATGCAGTTGTCATGTATCTTCTTGCAATTTCTGGATAAAGCACCTTTGTGATTTGACCTAAATAATCCATGTTGAGATACGTTTCAAGAATTGCTGTTCTCAGATACATATATCCTTTGATATGAGCTGGTATCCCTATTTCATGAAGAATAGACGTAATTTCACGTTCCAGCTGGAAGCGCTGCAGCTTGTCTTCAGATTCGACATCGACATCATAAGGAATCATTGTTTCACTGAGCGTACTTTTCTTTTGATTGGAAATCAGCTGCATGCATTTTTCAACAAACTGTTTAGGGTGAATAGGTTTCAACATGAAATAGTCAACCTTTCTCTCCTGCATTTCTGAAATCAAAGTTTCATTGGTAATGCTTGAGGTGCACATGACTTGATCATATTGAACTCCATAGGCTTTGCATTGCTTTAAAAGCTCTATGCCATCCACTTTTGGCATGATGCAGTCGACAACTAGTAAATCAATTTTCTTTGGCCCGTTTAAAAGAAAATCTTCTCCATCCTCATATGTACCTAACACTTCAAAACAGCTGCTTTTTTTCAATTCCATGTGCAGACTTTCTTTAAAGCTTGCATTATCATCTACAATGACAATTGTTTTTTTCTCCATTTTGTTCACTTCCTTTGTACGAAGCTATTATAGAAAAGTACAAAGACGAAATAGGTCGGATTATGTCGAATCTGGAAAAATATTCCTCAAAAGACCTTCATTTTTACAAATCAATCAGATTTGATCTGAATAATACAGCATCCATTCAATAAAAACACCATATCCCCTAGTTGGACTGGAGGGAATCATATGAGTCACAGCACCAATAATTCTTCCATTTTGCAGGATTGGAGATCCACTCATTCCCTGAACAATACCACCTGTTTTTTCAATCAGTCTTTGATCTGTAATTTTAAATTCAATGCCTTTGATTCCTTGAGAAGACTGAAGATTTACTTTTGTGATTTCAATATCAACTTCCATCAGATTTGTGCTATCAATCACTGTCAAAAGCACTGCTTTTCCAGGATGTATTTGATGCTGCAATGCAATTTCAAGCTCTCTCCCTTTTAACTCAACATTGGTTTTCCCGAAAAGTCCGAATTCATTGTTGATGAGGATATTTCCCAAAATCATATCTGTACTGCGGCTGATTTTTTCACCAGGCTGATTGATCACTGAGGGAACTACTGAAGTCACTTTCCCTAATAGGATATGACCTAAATGCACTTCTGCCCTTTTTCCTGTGCTTTTTTCAGTGATTTCATGACCTAAAGCACCATAGGAATGATGAAGAGGATCATAATAAGTCAATGTGCCAACACCATTGATGTGATCTTTGATGTAGAATCCTGTTTTAAAAGTATTGTCATTTTCATCAAAATACAGATAAAGACGAGCTTTGTGTTCTATCTGATTTCTTAATACTTTAACATCTATGAAATTCTTTGTTATGGATACTTCAGAAATCACACGATTCAGTTCTTTGCAGGAACTGATAATGTTGCCATTGGCTTCAATGATCATGTCATGGACTTGTACTGAATCCAAAGGGTGAGATGAAATCAGCTGATCTTTCCAATGAAAGTCAAAATCTCCACTGATGAAGACTCCATCATATTGTGCATTAATCATGACTGTATCGCCGCATACAATGAGTGTTCTTGAAACTGCAGAAACAGGAACAAGAGATAAAACAAGACAAAAGAAAAAACAGCAGAATTTTTTCATCGTCACATCCTCCTTCATGAACTTAGAATGTGATGAGATCTGCTGTCGTATTCAGTCAAGATTTGGCAATCTGATTGGAATGATAAAGCTCTTTTGCAGCATTCAATGTAACATCGCTGAGTACACCGCTGGAAATCATTGCCAGCTGCTCGATTCTCTGGTTTTCATCAAGATAGCCAATTGAAATAACTGACCGTTCATCCTTGAGTGCTTTTTGGACATAAACATGCTGATCAGCACATGCTGCAACCTGTGCCAGATGAGTTACGCTGAACACTTGGGCACTATTTGACAGAAGTGCCATTTTAAGGCCAATAGAAGTCGCTACAGCGCCTGAAACTCCTGTGTCAATTTCGTCAAAGATGACACATGAAATCCCCTGTAAAGCCGTAAAAATCGTTTTTAGGCCAAGCATTAAGCGAGAAAGCTCTCCACCGCTGGCTACCATTTTCAAAGGCCGTAACAATTCCTGCGGATTGAGTGAAATCAGAAATTCAACATCATCCATACCTGTTGAATTGCCTTCAAACTCATTGAAATCCACTGAGAACTGAGCATGAGGAAGCATCAGATCGAACAGCTGTTTGACCACTGTTTTCTCTAGTTGAGAAGCAGCCAGTTTTCGCTCTTGAGAAAGCAATGCTGCAGCTTCAGAAAACTTCTGATAAGCAGAGCTTACCTGATGCTCTAATTCCTCCTGCTTGCTTTGACGATGTTCAAGTGTATCCAAAAGATCAAGATTCTTAAGTCGATGATTGAGAATGTCCTCAATTGTTCTGCCATATTTTCGCTTTAAACGACCAATTTCAAACAGTCTAGCATGAAGATCATTGATCTCCTGTTCATCATAAGACTGCTGATTTTTCAAGTCTTTTAGCTGCTCCATCAAATCCTTCAAATCATAATATTTTTCATGAAACTGTTCTGCGAGATTTTTAACCAGTGATACTTCATGAATCATTGACAGATTGGAATTGATTTCATAAAGAAGCTCATCTGCACCGCTGTCTTTTTCAAACAATTCTATGGATTCATTCAAGCGACCGTAAATCTTTTCAAAGTTCTGTATCGTTTTGAGTCGTTCTTCAAGCTCATCATCTTCATTGACAAAAAGATGTGCAGCTTCAATCTCATTGATTTCATAGCGCAGATAATCAGCATCGTTTTCAGAAATACTGGTGTTCAAAAACAAATCCAGACGCTTTTTGGCATCAGCATATTCTTTCCATAGTGAAGCAGTTAATTCAAGATGATTGTTTTCAGGAAGTGTTTTATCCAGTAAAGCAAGATGAGAATGCTTATTGAGCAGATATTGTGTATCATGTTGAGAATGAATATCAATCAGATTGGAAGTTACATTTTTCAGCATCTGCAGACTGACAGTTTTGCCATTCATTCGAACAGTACTTTTTCCATCTTTTGTGATTTCACGCAAAAGATGAAGTGATTCATCATGATGTTCAAATAGTTCTGAATATTCAGATTTCAAAGATTTTGAAACGAGAAATTCACCTGAGATCACTGCTTTCTGTTTTCCGCGCTGAACAAAGGAAGCACTTGCTCTTTCTCCGCAAAGAAGAGAAATCGCATCAATCAAAAGACTTTTTCCTGCTCCGGTTTCACCAGTAAACACAGTAAAACCTGGATAAAAATCCAGCTGACATTCATCGATCAATGCAAAATTTTCAACATGAAGTTTTTTCAGCAATTTGTTCACCTTCACTTCTTCAACAATGATATGCATGTTTCATAGACAGTGTTGATATCAATTTTCTGTTCAATTCGAAGCAGATTCATTGCACCTTGAGAAACATACTGATCTTCAATGCCAATACGCTGAATTGGCAACATGGCTTTATGATCACAGCACCATTCTAAAACAGCGCTGGAAAGACCGCCAGCTTTCATATCTGTTTCATAAATCAGTACTGGAAGCTGTTCTTCTTTAAGTTTATTGAGCATCTGAGTATCCAATGGTTTAAAGAAACGAGCATTAATGACACGTACTGGAAGACCATTGGTTTTCATTTTATTAGTGACTCTATCAACATCAGGACCATACGTTAATATGGACATTTCAACATGCTCTGGTTCATAAACGATACTCCAGCTGCCAATTTCAATTGATTCAATCTTGGAAGTATCCTGATATGCTGCAGAACCGCGTGGATAACGAATCGCAAAAGGATGATTCTGCTGGAAAGCACAATGCAAAAGCTGCTGCATTTCATAAGCATCCTTTGGCTGAGAAAGGATGAGATTAGGACATGAGCGAAGAATGGAAATGTCAAAAACTCCATGATGCGTATCGCCATCTTCTCCTACCAGACCAGCACGATCAATGCCAATCACCACTGGAAGATCCATTCGGCAGATATCATGATTGATCTGATCATAAGCACGCTGCAGAAATGAAGAATATAGACATAAAAATGGTCTCAATCCTGATTGTGCCAGACTTGCCGCAAAGGTTGCTGCATGTTCCTCTGCAATACCGCAGTCAAAACTGCGATGAGGATAAAGTGCAAAGAACTTTTCAAGCTTGCTGCCTGTAATCATCGCTGGAGTGATAGCACAGATTCTTTCGTCTTCTTTTGCCATTTCGACTAAAGGTTCGCTGACAATCTGGCTCCATGACAAATGCCCTGCAGGCAGACTGGAATAAGGCGAACCGGTTTCAACGTTGAAACTGGAGACTCCATGCCATTTTCCTTCACTGTCATTTTCACAATATGGATAGCCTTTTCCTTTTTTGGTCATTACATGGACAACAACAGGTCCTTGATGAGTTTTTGCAACTTCAAGAATCTGAATGAGATCCTTGATATCATGTCCGTTGACTGGTCCTAAATATTCTAGACCAAACTCATTGAACATCCCAGCATCTACGACTTCCTGCTTAATGAAATCCTTCACTGCAGTCATCGATTTAAGAACTGTCTGTCCAAACATATTTTTATCAAGTCTAGATTTAAGGTCTGTTTTAAATGTAGTATAGCCTTTTGATGTTCTCAGCTTGGCAAAGCCTTTGGTCAAAGCACCAACATTCTGAGAAATGCTCATGTTGTTGTCATTGAAAATGATGATGAGATTTCGTTTTTCATCACCAATTTGATTCAATGCTTCTAGTGACATTCCAGAAAGCAGTGAACCATCACCAATCACTGGTACAACATGATAATGTTCATTTTTTAAATCTCTGGCAACCGCCATGCCTAAGCCAGCAGACAAGGAAGTAGAAGAATGACCTGCTTCCCAGACATCATGAACAGATTCATTTCGCTTCTGGAATCCAGAAAGACCTTTGTACTGTCTTAATTTGCTGAAGCTTGATGCTCTTCCTGTCAGAATTTTGTGGACATAGCACTGATGACCAACATCAAAGAATATTTTGTCTTTTGGTGAATCAAAAACATGATGAAGCGCAATGGTCAATTCAACCACTCCAAGATTGCTGGAAAGATGCCCTCCAGTCTTTGAGACGCTTTCAATCAGAAAATGCCGGATTTCTCCAGCTAATTCTGTCATTTCCTCAATGGTGCATTGTTTTAAAAATTCGGGACCTTTGATCTGATTTAAATCCATAAGAACACTCCTGTTTAGCGAATTCTCTCTTTCATCTCAAGAAAGAGTTTTTTGATTTCCGCTGTATCAAAACTGCATTCCCCTAATTGTTTGAGCATTTGTTCATACACTTCATCAAGAAGTTTTCTGCTGTTTTCTATCCCCAGTATGGAACAAGTTGTCGATTTATGGCTTTCAAGATCCTTGCCAATGGTTTTACCCATCATTTCAGAAGTACTAGTGATGTCTAAAAGATCATCCTGTATCTGAAAAGCAAGTCCAAGCAAAAGTCCAATCTGATCAAGACGTTCACATTCATCGCTTCTTTCTGCAACAATTGCCCCTAGCTGCAAAGCAGCGCTGAACAAACGTCCTGTCTTGTTGATGTGAATTTGTTTTAATGTCTCATATGTGCATTCTGGATTGTTTTCATTGGTTAAATCCAGAATCTGTCCTAAAACCATACCGTCAGCACCAGCATTGACTGCTAGTACCTTCATGCACTGAGCTTTGATTGCATCTGAATAATCTGCACGTGAAATATGTGCAAATGCTTCGGTTAAAAGTCCATCTCCAGCCAAGATTGCAGTTGCTTCATCAAACTCTACATGACAGGTTTTTCTTCCTCTTCTTAAATCATCATCATCCATTGCAGGAAGATCATCATGAATCAAAGAATAGGTATGAATCATTTCCAATGCACTGGCAGCAGGATAAGCTTTAAACGGCTCAATGCCGCAGCTTTCAGCAGTCAGCACAACCAGTCGAGGACGAAGCCTCTTTCCCGGTGCCATCAATGAATACTGCATAGCCTTTTTTACTCGGCTTTCACTCACTGAATCAAGCGCATGCTCAAGATAAGTTTCAAAAGTCATGTGAACCACCTGAACTTTCTTTCATGAGCTGAGCTACTTTTTCTTCATAGCTTTTTAACTGAGTGTTGAGTTCCTGAGATAAATGGAGTCCCTCTTCAAACAGTGCAATGCTTTCATCCAAAGTACACTGATTTTTTTCCAGAAGCGAAACAATCTGATCAAGACGCTGCATGGATTGTTCAAATGTAGGTTTTTTTTCACTCATTGAATTTCTCCTTTATCTTCTACTGTACATATCAGAATTCCATCTGACAATCTTAACTGAAGTTCATCTTTAATTTGAACCTGACGTATGGAATGAACTGCAGACCCATTGATTTCAGCAATACTATAGCCTCGTAAAAGAATCTTAAGCGGGCTGTATCCATCCAGAAGCTGAAGCTGATGCTTCAGACTCATTGAAACTTTCTGCATGTTCATTTGAACCAAGGAATTGATTTGCTGTGTTTTTCGTTCAATCTGGCTCTTGTTGTCATTTAGCATCTCATTCATCAGCTGTGTGCATCGAACAATGCTGTAACGTGCTTTAGAAGCCTTATGAAGACTCTCAGTCATCTTGATGTGAAGCTGATTGACAAGGGAATCCACTTTCATCTGCTGAATATCGACAAATGAAGGTTCACTTAAAACCTGACGTGAGCGAAGTGAATTTAAAGACTGAGCTGCTATAGAAAGATTCATTTCAACTGCCAATTTAAGTCTTTGAGTATTTTGAGTAAGATGAAGTTCTACTTCACTCAGTTCAGGTGATACGGTTTCTGCTGCTGCAGTTGGTGTTGCAGCACGTACATCTGCAACATAATCAGCCAGTGTTACATCCACTTCATGCCCTATTCCAGTCACAATTGGTGTATTCAGATGATAGATGGTCCTAGCAAGGAACTCGTTGTTAAAGGCCCATAAATCTTCAATAGAACCTCCTCCTCTTGCTAAAATCAAAACATCGCACCCAGATAAATCTGCTTCACTCAAAGCTTTAATCAGCTCAAGATGAGCAGTATCGCCTTGAACAAGTGAATGAAACTCAATGATCTCAGCCACTGGCCAGCGACGTTTCAGCGTTGTCATGATATCTTCTCTGGCAGCTGTTTTAGCTCCTACAATCACGCCAATCCGCATAGGATAAGCAGGAATCTGTTTTTTATGTTCTAAGGCAAAAAGACCTTCTCGATAAAGTTTTTCTTTCAATAATTCAAACTGAACATACAAATCGCCAATTCCTGAAGGTTTCATAGAAGTACAATACAGTTGAACCTGTCCTGTGCTTTCAAACATGCTCAGTGAACATCCAACGACCACTTTATCACCATTTTTAGGAACAAATTTTACAGTTTTGGCATAAGACTGAAACATAACACAGTTGATTCTTGACTGTGCATCTTTCAAAGAGAAATACCAGTGACCGCTTCGATGAGCAATAAAATTGGATAATTCTCCTTCAATTTGAATTTTCTGTATCAAAACGTCATTGTCCAGTTTTGATTTCACATAACGGACAAGCTGACTGACAGAAATTACTCGATCACTCATAGACGATCAAGAACACCGTTAATGAGTTTATAGGTATTGTCATCACAATACTTTTTTGTCAGATTAATGGCTTCATCCATAATGACCTGAGCCGCCAGCTGTTTGCAGTCAAATTCAGCACAGGCAAGAAGCAGAATCGCCTGTTCAAGATATCCCAGACGATCAAATGTCCATTCATCTAGGACTTCATTGATATATTCTGCAAAGCGCTCTTTGTTGTCTGCAACACTTTGAATCAGCTGTCTGCCATACTCTTCTATCTGTTCAACAGCTTCGAAGTTATCTTCCACAGTTTCTTTCAGATCTTTTCTTAAAAGCTGGCTCTGATAAATACTGATCATAATTTTTTCTCTTAATTGATGTCGATTCATAAGACACCTCCAACCTTGTATCATTTTACCACAGTTTTAGTTTCGACGAAACTGTTTTCCTTTACAAGAATTCTTTAAATCACTATAATTTCTACAGATGGAGGAATCAATATGAATCTGTTTCAGCGTGTCACAGGACATCTTTCAACCATAACTCGTCATAAACTGAAAGTAACACAGCTTTGTTTTAAAATGGGACTGATTAAACAGGGAATCCTGCATGATCTGTCAAAATATTCCTGGGTTGAACTTTCTGCGGGATTTAAGTATTATCAAGGAGACAGATCTCCGATTGATGCAGAAAAGAAGGCATTGGGCTATTCTTTAGGATGGCTTCATCACAAAGGAAGAAACAAGCATCACTGGGAATATTGGCTAGATCGAACAAGCGGTGTACTAGCCAGTGTTGAAATGCCAAAAAATTATTTGAAAGAATCAGTCTGTGACCGTGTTGCTGCCTGCATGATCTATCAGAAAGACAAATACACGGATGCTTCTGCCTATGAATATTTTATGGGCGGCACCGACAAAGACTATATGCACCCTGCTTCATCTGCATTGATGAAACATTATCTTTCACTGATTAAAGAAAAAGGATTAGACGAAGCCTTCAAAATCATTAAGGCGGATGTCTAATCCTTTCTTATTAAGAATTCATGTTGTTGGAATTTGTACGATCTTTGACCAATACGTCATGCGCTCCGCCTTCCACAATACTTGTTGCAGAAACGAGAGTCAGTTTAGCCTTGCTTTGAAGCTCAGGAATAGATAGTGCACCACAGTTGCACATTGTTGATTTGATTTTGTACAGTGTAATCGCAACATTGTCTTTCAAATGTCCAGCATATGGAACATAAGAATCAACGCCTTCTTCAAAGCTCAGTTTCGTTGCACCGCCAAGATCATATCTTTGCCAGTTTCTAGCACGAGAGCTTCCTTCTCCCCAGTATTCCTTCATGAAGCTACCATTGATCATCACTTTACGAGTTGGACTTTCTTCGAAACGGCTGAAGTATCTGCCCAGCATCACAAAGTCAGCACCCATTGCCAAAGCAAGAGTGATATGGTAGTCATAAACGATACCTCCATCAGAACAGATTGGAATATAAATACCTGTTTCTTCAAAGTATTCATCACGTGCTTTCGCTACTTCAATGACAGAAGTTGCCTGTCCGCGTCCAATTCCTTTTGTTTCACGAGTAATGCAGATAGAACCTCCGCCAATACCAATTTTAATGAAATCGGCACCTGCTTCTGCAAGGAAGCGGAATCCTTCGCGGTCAACAACGTTTCCTGCACCCACTTTTACTGAATCACCATAGTGTTCGCGAATCCAAGCGATTGTGCGAGACTGCCATTCACTGAATCCTTCAGAAGAGTCAATGCACAGTACGTCAACACCAGCTTCAACAAGAGCAGGAACACGTTCAGCATAGTCACGAGTATTGATACCGGCACCTACTACAAAACGCTTGTGTTCATCCAGAAGTTCATTTGGATTGTCTTTATGACTGTCATAGTCTTTTCTAAATACTAAATAGCAAAGTCTGTTTTCATCATCAATTACAGGAAGTGAATTCAGTTTATGTTCCCAAATCAAATCATTGCATGCAGAAAGACTGTCGCCTTCTTTACCAACAACCAGCTTTTCAAAAGGTACCATGAATTCTTTGACTTTTGTATCAAGACTCATTCTTGAAAGACGATAGTCGCGTTCAGTAATAATACCTAACAGTTTTCCGTTGGATGATCCATCATCTGTTACTGGCATTGTTGAATGACCAGTTCTTTCTTTCAATTCAAGAACTTCTGCCAATGTTGTTTCTGGAGTGACATTTGAATCACTGATAACAAATCCAGCTTTGGATTTCTTGACTTTGCGAACCATTTCAGCCTGATTTGCAACGCTTTGTGAACCATAAATAAATGCAACACCGCCCTCTTTTGCCAGAGCGATTCCCATATTTACACCAGAGACTGACTGCATGATTGCACTGATCATTGGAATATTCAGTGAAATTGCAGGTTCCTCTCCTTTTTTGAATTTAACAAGAGGTGTCTTCAAAGAAACTCGATCAGGAATATGTTCGCTGCCTGAATATCCTGGAACCAGCAAGTATTCGCTGAATGTGTGTGATGCTTCCTTGTAGTAAAATGCCATAACTAGTCTCCTTTTCCCGTTATATTGGTAAGATTATACTCATTTCAATCTAACTTGTAAAGATTTTTTAATACCGTTTTCTTTGAAATTGAAATGAATATCTTATGCAGATGTTTTGTTGGTAAAGCGCACCATGGAAAGCCGATAAAACGAAAGTATGTTTTCAAGTTTATACAGCTGTGCAGTTTTGAACAGTGTGACCATCATTCCGCCTTCAATTCGAATAACAATGATTTCATACTCTGATCGCTGAAAATGTCTTGAAATCTCTGTAAGAATTTCCATTGTATTCATTTCTGAAGATCTAAATGAAGAAATCAAAGGCAGTCCAAACCGCGCACACAAACGATTGACTGAAAAGAGAATCTCATTAGGTTCTGAACGTTCATCAATGTATTTGACACAATCCAGTTCATCCAGAACATTCCAAATGTCATCTTCCAAAAGTGCTCGTTCAACCGCATGATTGACTTGCCGCTTGGATGGAATATACAATGAATAAAATTCTTTCAATGTTTCTGATGCTTTCTTTAGTCTTTTTTTGTTGATTCTGCGAAGTCGAAGAACATTCAATGCAGCGATGACAGTATTTTCCATTTTTTCAATAACAGCTTCATCTGAAACTGGATTTGAACAATCCAGAAGAATGTTCAAATCCAAATGATTTCGATCAATCAGAACATCACTTTGTCTCAGTTCAATCTTGTCATCAATGATAACGATATAATAATCTGTTGCAGAATCTACATCAAACATGGCAATGGACTCAGGGATATAGGCAAACCCTGTCTCATTGCTGAAAGTACAGTCAAAATTTCTCACTGCATAATCGCAGCTGATGTTGTCAAATACCTTTCTGCCTTCACAAGCCCGCTCCCATTCTGCTGCATTAAAAAAGACACCGGCTGAAACATTGGATGAGCGCTGATTGAAATATCCTCTTCTCAGCTGATCAATGTTTTCTATTGTAATGACAGAATTCTGAAAATTGTCGTCATAACATTTTTTAATGCTATAATACAACTCACCCACATATGTTTTGGATGGACGAGGAGTCAAGGATTTACGATTCGAATTTTTCTTTAAAAAATCAAAAAGCTTCATAAAATCACTCCTCAATTATTATATCAAATTCTTCTTTAAAAGAGTATGATAAATTGATACATCATCCAAGTAAATACTGTACTGATGCACAATGACAGCAATCCAGATTTTACCGCAAAAGCTCTACCATACCGCTGTTTGAGTGCAGATAGCGTCATGATGCATGGAACTGTTGTCATAAGATAGATAAGGTATGATAAATTGATCGAGTATTCACTGGATAAGGATGCATTGGATATACTCTGAAGCATCATAAGAGCACCAAATGAGGCTTCTTTTGCGATCAGTCCAGGAAATAATGAGGCGATGTAAATCCAGTGTTTTCCAAACCCTAATGGAGCAAACAGAAAACTAACTGATTTAGAAAAGGATTCAATCAATGAAGTTCCATGAATTTCAATGTTCATCAATAACCACAGACCACTTAAAGTCAAAAACAGAACATAAACAATCTTTTGAATATAATCAAGACACTGATATCCTGTTTTCATAAATAGAGTTTTCCATTGCAAAGCTCGATACGAAGGTAACTGAATGATCGTTTGCGAAGGAACCTGAAAATTCTTTATCCAGTTCATGCATAAACTTAATACTAAAATAACAAATAGCCCAGCACTGTATCCAATCAATAAAAGAATCATTTTCTTTTTTCGAAATATCAAATTAACGAAGGATATCAAAACTGCAAATCTTGCACTGCAGCAGCAAAATGGAATCAAAAGTGCAGTTTTTTTTCGTATGGCTTCATTTTCAAGTGAAGTTGAATGAATCACTGCAGGAACATTGCATCCGTGTGCAATGAGAAAACTAAGAAAAGATTTTCCTGTCAAATGAAACATACGCATTATGTGATCCATCAGCAATGCAAGTCTAGCCATCAATCCACTTTCTTCAATGACAGCATGAAACAAATGCAGAACAAACAACAATGGTACAAAGCCAAAAAGAGTTCCAATTCCAGATAGTAAAACATACTCGCAATAAAGACTGATTGATTCAGGAAAAGATGATGAAAAAACATCTAAAAGGACTCTGAATACAAATTCAGAAAAAAAAGTACATCCTTCAGACAGTTTTAGTCCAGCAATCAGCATCAAATAAAACATGCTCAAAAGTGCACACAGAAAGACCCCTTTTCCTTTTTGTAAAAGAAAGGTATCCATCTTGATCGTTTTGTCGTTGCATTGTTGAAGATTTCCTGTACAATATCTCATACAGCTATTGACAGCTGATTCCAGTTCATCCAATGCAGTGTCAGCATGATGTTCTTCAAACAGCTCAATGGCCTGTTTCATTGGATGAAAACGAGCATACTGTTCAAAAATTCGATCTGCCATTGGGTTCAGCAATGGTCGATATGTGACTTGTTTATTGCTTTGACGTATGATTTGGTCCAACACTTCTTCCCTAATCTCATCATCAAAAGAACTTCCATACATCACAGGTATGGAGAGTCTTCTTGATAGTTTTTCCAGTTCAATATGTATTCCATTTTTGTCAGCTTCATCTTTAAAATTGATAAGACCTACCATAGGAATCTGAAAATTTCTAATTTTTATGCACAGACGCAAGGATGATTTCAAGTGACATCCATCCATCACCATCACAATACAGTCAGGATGTTCCTTTTGAAGATATGTCTCTGTAATCCTTTCTTCATCAGTTTGGCCATGAAAACCTGTAACTCCGGGCAAATCGACCAAATGCAATTCAATCTGTTTCCAAAGAAGCAATGCTTCCTTTTTTTCAACAGTAACCCCGCCCCAATTTCCTGTCATCAATTTGCTTTTTGCTAATTTGTTAATCCAGCTGCTTTTTCCAGTATTGGGTTCACCTGCAAATGCAATGACTTTCATACAACTACCTTTGTACACCATGCATTAGGCACTGCAAGCAGTTTATCTTCCAGCACTACATAATGATAATCGTGCACAATCATTCCTGTAAAAGCTACTTTGTTCCCCTTTGTAAATCCAAATGACAAGAGTCGATGTGTGAATACAGATGGAAGAATTTGTGCAATTTCATAGTTTCCCTTTTTTCTAACTTGACTTAATCTCATACTTTCACCTCTTAATTCATCTTATTCAATCGAAGAAAATCTTATGACCTATTTGAAAAAAGGAATTTTGTGATATAATCAGTAAAGGTAATTAAAGGGGTTGAACAAGATGAAATTAAAAAATACCTTCTTCTATACATTGCGTGAAAACGTAAAAGATGAAGATTCCAACAGCGGTAATTTTCTTGTCCGTGCTGGAATGATTAAAAAAACATCTGCAGGAGTATACATGTATCTGCCTATGGGGCTGAAAGTGTTCAATAAAATTCAGGACATCGTTCGTGAAGAAATGAATGATGCAGGTGCGCAGGAAGTCTCTATGCCTGCTCTGATTTCTGAAGATGTCTATGTCGCATCTGGACGTCGTGCAAATTTCGGAAGCAGCATGTTCTCATTGAAAGACAGATTTGGAAAGCCATTTGTACTTGGCCCTACTCATGAAGAACTCTTTGCTATGGCTGCACAGATGAAAATCCGATCTTACAAGGATATGCCTTTCAATATTTATCAGTTCCAGACTAAATTCCGCGATGAACCTCGTCCTCGTTTTGGACTCATTCGTGTGCGTGAATTTGTCATGAAAGATGCTTATACTTTCGATACAGATTTAGATGGATTAAACGTTAGCTATCAGAAAATGTTTGATGCCTACAAGAAATCATTTGATCGCATGAAACTGGATTATAAGATTGTTCATGCTGATACTGGTGTCATGGGTGGACTTCTTTCTGAAGAATTCCAGGCTGTTACTCCAATTGGGGAAGACACTTTAGTACTATGCGACAGCTGTGATTATGCTTCCAACATTGAAGTTTCAGAATGTATCACTACACCTAAGACTTCTGATACTGAACTGCTTGAAAAAGAATTAGTAGAAACACCTCATTCAAGAACCATTGAAGAAGTCACTGATTTCCTGAATGAAACTGCAGATAAATTCGTCAAGACACTCATCTATAGCATTGATTCTAAACCATTTGCAGTCATGGTTCGTGGAGACAGAGATGTCAATGAAGTCAAAATTCAAAAACTGATGGGAGCCAATGAAGTCATGCTGGCTGATGCTGAAACCGTTGTTCAGGTCACTGGTGCTGCCGTTGGCTTTGCAGGTCCAGTAGATATCAAATGCCCTGTTTTAATGGACAATGAAGTTGCACAGATGCAAAACTTTATCATTGGTGCAAATCAAACTGGATACCATTACAAAAATGTCAATCTGAGAGATTTCACCGTCTTTAAAACTGCTGATCTTCGCAACATTCAGGAAGGAGATATCTGTCCTAAATGCGGCGGACGCATCCATTTCGCAAAAGGTATTGAAGTTGGCAATACTTTCAAACTTGGTACAAAGTATTCCAACGCATTGAATCTGAAATATCTTGATCAGAACAATCAGCTTCAGCCTGTATGGATGGGCAGCTATGGTATTGGCATTGGACGATGCATGGCTGCAGTTGCAGAACAGTACTGCGATGAAAATGGTCTTAAATGGCCAGTGAGTGTTGCACCATATGAAGTTGCAATTGTGCTGATTTCTGGAAAAGATGAAGTTCAGACTGCCCTTTCTGAAAAACTGTATGCAGATATGAAAAAAGCTGGCATTGATGTTCTTCTGGACAACAGAGATGAACGACCAGGTGTCAAGTTCAAAGACATGGATCTAATTGGTATTCCATATCGTTTGACAGTTGGAAAGAAAGCAGCTGAAAACATCGTTGAATTCAAATCCAGAGATGGTCAGATTTCGATGGACTTAAATGCAGATGATGCTGTTTCAGTACTGCTGGATCTCATCAGCAAAGAAAAAACTCATTAATTAAAAATGCTTAATCTTAATGATTAAGCATTTTTTTCAACTTATGATTTAGTTTAAGATAAATTGGTTTCATTTCTTCTTCTGAGCATTTTTCAATAGTTTCATCAAGTGTCATCCATGCAAGTGCACTGTTTTCATCTTCTTTGATTCGTAGTGCTTCTTGGTCATCCGCTTCAAGAAGATAGGTTACATTCAAATGAAGATGAGCATTGATAAATTTTCCTCGTTTATTGTGAGATGGAACAGGAAGAATTTCAATTGAATAGATGTCATCGTTTACACATCGAATAGAACTCAACCCAGTTTCTTCTTGTGCTTCTTTTAATGCTACTTCAAGAAGATTGGTGTTGCCATCTGCATGCCCTCCTGTCCATGACCAGGATTGATAGATATTATGAAAACACATCAGTACCTTTGTACGATCATGATTTACAATCCAGCTGGAAGCTGAAAAATGATACAACAGACTGCTTCTAAAAAAAGCATTGTCTTCATGAACTGTATTGATTAAAACAGGAAGATCTGCATCTTCCTGTTTGTTATAAGGAACAAATTCATGAAGCTGTTCAAGCAGCTTCATTTTCATTAGTAAACTCCTTTGACTGCCTTTACAATGGCTTCTGCATCCATTTCATACTTGTGAAGAAGCTCTGCAGGTTTTCCGCTTTCACCAAAGACATCTTTTTGACCAATTCGAAGTATACGAACAGGCTGTTTTTCAGAAAGCAGTTCACAGACAGCAGAACCCATCCCAGTCAGAATGCTGTGTTCTTCACAGGTAATCAGAACATCATGTGTTTTTGCAAGCTCTACAAGACAAGTCTCATCAAGAGGTTTAATGGTATGAAGGTTGACAACAGTCACTTCAATGCCTTCTTCTTTCAGCATTTCATAAGCTTTCAGTGCTTCATGAACAAGACATCCTGTTGCGACCAAGGCAACTTTTGAACCTCTTTTTAAAACGTTAGCTTTACCAAGTTCAAATTTGTAGTCAGGAGAATCATTGATCACTTCAACTGCACTTCTTCCCAGACGAACAAAGCATGGACCTTTCAGTTCAGCAACAGCTTTGATTGCAGCCTCAGCTTCAGGACCATCACATGGCTGGACGACTGTCATTCCAGGAATAACACGCATTAAACCAATGTCTTCAATTGTCTGATGGGAAGCGCCATCTTCTCCTACAGTAATTCCTGCATGAGAGGCACAGATTTTAACATTCATCTGTGGATAGCCTATTGAATTGCGAATCTGCTCGTAAGCTCTACCGACTGCAAACATAGCAAAACTGCTGGCAAACACAGTTTTTCCACTTGCAGCAAGACCAGCTGCAACAGCCATCATGTTGCCTTCAGCAATTCCCATATTGAAATGACGCTCAGGAGCAACCTTTTTCATCATTCCAGATTTGGTTGATCCAGATAAATCAGCATCTAAAACGACAATGTCGTTACGAACTTCACAAAGTTCAGTCAAAGCCTTTCCATAAGCATCACGTGTTGCAATCTTTGCCATTTACTGTACCCCCAATTCTTCTAAAGCAGCTTTCAGCTGTTCATTGTTTGGTGCTACACCATGCCATGCAGACTTGTTTTCCATAAAAGAAATACCTTTCCCTTTTACTGTATGAGCAATGATGATACTAGGTTTTCCTTTACAAAGACGCGCTTTGGCAAAAGCTTCTTCAATCTGTGTGTAATCATATGGATTTTCAAGATCAATCACATTCCATCCAAAAGCTTCAAACTTTTTGTCAAATGGTGTCGGATTCATTACATCTGTTACATTTCCATCAATTTGAAGACCATTGAAATCCAGAATTGCACAAAGGTTGTCGAGCTTGTAATGAGCGGCAGCCATGGAAGCTTCCCAAATCTGGCCTTCTTCACATTCTCCATCACCACACAAAACATAGGTTCTGAAATCATTGTTGTCCAGCTTATTTGCTAAACTCATTCCGACTGCAACAGAAAGTCCCTGACCTAAAGAACCTGTTGACATATCAACGCCACGGACAGATTTCATGTTAGGATGACCTTGCAGATCAGCGCCAAGGTTTCTGAATTTCATCAGTTCGGATTCTGGAAAAAATCCTTTTGCAGCAAGTACAGAATAAAGCACAGGACTTGCATGGCCTTTCGAAAGAACAAATTTGTCTCTTTGAACATCATTGAGATTATCTTCATTGATGTTCATTTCATTAAAAAACAATGTAATCATCAATTCAACTGCACTAAGTGATCCACCAGGATGACCAGAAGCAGCCTGATTTGTCATCTTGAGAATGTTAGCGCGCATGTTAAGTGCAATACGTTCACGATCTTGATAATTCATATTTCTTCTCCTTTAACAGAATTATATTACCAAAGTTAACCATAAAATTGAACACTTTTAGGTCATTTTTCACAAGTTAATTTTTGCACAATATGAACTAAAAACTGAAGAAAAGCAGAAAGCATCAATAACCACAGAGTCCATCCAAAAACCGAAGCAATCTCAAGGTTTAAACGCCCAATATTCATCTGACGTCCAATTCCCGTTTTAACTTGACTGAGAATCTCGGCCATGACACACACTTTAAATCCCATTCCGATCCCTGTTTTTAAAGAATTGAAAATTTCAGGAAGCAGCATGGGTAAAATAATGTTCATCCATTTTTCTTTGACAGTCACTGGATAGATTGTTAGTAAATCATTGATTTTACCTTGAATGACTTCAGTTTGGTGAAGAAATTCAGCATAAAAAACTGGAAATAAAATAAAGAAGACGATCACTGTTACACTCTTTTCCTGTCCAAGCCATATGAGAATGAGAATCATATAGGTGATGTTAGGAATGGTTTTAATCAAATGATGAATAGGAGAAAAGAAAGATTTAAAAGTGAAATTGATTCCACCTGCTACGCCAAGAGCTCCTGCAGCCAAAAGTGAAACAAAGCATCCTATCAGTGTACGCAAAGCAGTATGAAAAAGAACAAAAACAAAATCATCTCTTTGAGCTTGATGAAACATAGCAGCTGCTACATCAAGAGGTCCTGGCAAAAGTACATCATTTTGAAAATAGATTGCAGACATCTGCCATGCCACAAGCAAAATTAAAATTGTAACCAATGAGTGTTTCTTCATTTTCATTCCTCCGTTATTTATTATAGCAAAAGCTTGAAAGGAAAGAAAAGAAAAAGGCAGGAATATCCTACCTTACAGCGATTTTTGAATCATAGCTGATGCCAAAAAGTGATAGAAAATCACTCAATTCCTGTTCACAGCTGCTGGCAGCTCGATAACCAAGCCCCATTTTCAAATAGCTTTTTGCAACAATCTGAGCATTTGGAACACCTAGAGTTTCTGCACCTGCTGCATCAATGGAAGCAGTCAGATGATCTGTACTTCCATTTGAAACTTCAGAGTGGAATTTATTCATTGAAGCTTCGATTTCAGTAAGCAAATCATTGATTTTCTGAGTATTTTCATCAGTATCAAGAACAAAGATAGAAGCCTGAGGATAACCCTTTGAACCTGTCTTTGATTCCCATAAAGATTGAATATCTGCAACGACCTGCAAGCTCATTTCCTTTTCTTTGGCCTTTGCAATCGTAGCTGTCGCAGCTGGCTCAGCAATCAAAGCTGCATCTGCATTTTTTGAAAGCAATGCAGCCTGTGCTTCAGTAACAGCACTATAATAAGTTACATCATCAAGATGAAGCTGATCTTTCACGCTTTCAAAGACAAGACCTGGAACGGCCTGTTCACCAAAAGCGGCAAAACGAACAGCATCATTTTTCAAGCTTTCTTCATTTTCAGCCAGAACATAAAGATTTCCCCATGTTACAACAGCAGCAAGACGATAATCGGTTTTTCCTGATAGAGCAAGCTTAACACCTAGATTTGTCGGTGCAATAATTACATCGTATTCATGCTCTGGGCTGACAAAAGAAGCCTGCAAAACATCAGCGCCTTCAACCACAGTAATTTGATCTGAATTATCTTCAAATAGGTTCAACAATGCTAAAGCAGGTGCCCCTGAAGGAGAAAGAATCTTTAAATCTGTTGTAAAAGCCTGTGTATTTGAATCAGAATCAGTTGGAGTATTGCTGGATGGAACTGATGAGCATCCTGTCATCAACAGGACACTCACTAGTATAGTCAGTAACTTTTTCATGTGTTATTCCTCTTTTCGTCTATAGCATACCTCATTCATGAGAAATATGCAGTTGTCATGCTCTATTTTTGATCATTGTGATAGTTGTAACGAGTTTCTGCTTCATTGACTAATGAACGAATACCCTCTTCAAGAGAAAGAGTCAGTGAATCTCTGCTTCCAAAGCGACGCAGTGTGACAGTCTGATTTTCAACCTCTCCATCACCAATGACAATCTGTACAGGGACTTTATGAGTCTGCGCTTCACGAATACGATAGCCAAGCTTTTCATTTCGTGCATCTACTTCAGCACGAAGACCTGCAGCATTCAATAAATCACATACTTTCTGCGAATAGTCAAGATGACGTTCATGATGAACTGGTACAACAACAACCTGTCTTGGTGCCAGCCACAGCGGGAAAGCACCAGCATAATGTTCAATCAAGATACCAATGAATCGTTCAATAGAACCAAAGATTACACGATGAAGCATAATTGGACGCTTCTTAGAACCATCTGAATCAACATAAGTTAAATCAAAACGTTCAGGCAGATTCATATCCAGCTGAATTGTACCGCACTGCCATACACGTCCTAAAGAGTCTGTCAGATGGAAATCCAGTTTAGGTCCATAGAATGCCCCATCACCAGGATTGACCTTGCAAGTCTTTCCTGCTGCATGACAGGCAGCTTCAAGAGCTGCTTCAGCTTTGTTCCATACTGCAATATCACCAATGTATTTTTCTTCTGGACGAGTAGAAAGCTCAATGTTATAGCTTAATCCAAACACTGCATAAACACGGTCGATAAAGTTGATCAGACGAACAACTTCACTTTCAATCTGGTCTTCACGCATGAAGATATGAGCATCATCCTGAGTAAATGTACGAACACGGAAAAGACCGTTGAGTGCACCGGATGCTTCATGACGATGTACCTGCCCCAGTTCTCCGATTCTCAAAGGCAAATCTTTGTAAGAATGCAGACCATTCTTATACACCAGCATGCCGCCTGGACAGTTCATTGGTTTTACCGCAAAATCACGGTCATCAATGTCTGTTGTGTACATGTTTTCTTTATAGTTTGCCCAATGTCCTGAAGTTTCCCAAAGTTCTCTTGACAGCATAATTGGAGTCTTAGTGAACTTGTAGCCTTCTTTTGTATGTTCTTCATACCAGTAGTTTTCCAGAACATTTCTCAAAATCATACCATTAGGCAAAAAGAATGGGAATCCTGGACCATATTCACTCATCATAAACAAATCAAGTTCACGTCCAAGTTTCTTGTGGTCACGCTTCTTTGCTTCTTCCAGCATAAAGAGGTGATTGTTTAGTTCTTCTTCTGTTTCAAAGCAGATGCCATAAATTCTCTGCAGCATTGGATTGGATGCATCCCCTTTCCAATACGCACCAGAGACTTTCAGAAGCTTAAAATGCTTCAGCAGTTTCACTGATTCAACATGAGGTCCACGGCACAAATCTGTAAAATCACCCTGGCTGTAGCAGCTGATGACTGTGTCTGCTTCATCCATATGTGAAATCAGATCCAGTTTGTAAGGATCATCATGGAACATTTCCAAAGCTTCTTCCTTTGAGATTTCTTTTCTTACAATACGCTTTCCATCTTTAGAAAGCTTTTTCATTTCTTTTTCAATCTTAGCCAAATCATCCTCACGAATTACTTCGCCCTGAAGATCAATGTCATAATAGAATCCTTCAGAAATCACTGGTCCAACCCAGAACTTTGCCTGAGGATACAAATGTTTGACAGCCTGTGCCAACAAATGTGCACAGCTATGATTGAGCACACTTAACTGTTCATGTTCTTTGATGTTGATCATTTTCTTTTCCTCCTAAAAAATAAAAAACGCCCTCAACAAGGACGTCATCAACGCGGTACCACCTTACTTCAGAGTCAAATCTCTGCACTTTGCTGCTTTAACGGGCAGTGCCGGTTTTCCATTTCCTGAAAACACTTCACAAGGAGTAACAACCAAGTCTTCCGATCTGTTTTCACCAGCCACAGAACTCTCTACATTCCCTCTTGGTTATCATATCTTGTTCATCAGTCTACACTAAATTTTACACTTTTTCACACGTTTGTCAATCCAATTAACTGAAGAACATTTGTTCTTCAGTTTGTGTTCGGATTGCTTGGTGAGTGGTAATCAAAGTTCTGAAAATATTCTCTAAACCCTGAATCTAAATCCTCCTGTTCATACAGAAGCATGTAATCCTGATTTACAACAGCATAGTATTTTTTCATCTGATCCCCTACCTTGACTTCAATGTATCCGTTTGTCATTGCTTCATCAAGCCACAAGGAAGCCGATTCATTGTTTCTGTCAAAACGAAGCAGATAAAAGTCAGCAGAATCGAGTCCAAAAGTATATCCCTCTAGTGCATTGCCATCTAAATTGTCAATGGGAGAAGGATTAGTCAGCGAATAATTGTTTGATAAATAGTCCACATAGTCTTTAGTGTTATACAAAGAGGTCTCAGGACTAGCTGATGGGGAAGCAGATGGAGTTGCAGATGGTGTTGCTGTTGGTGAGGATGACTGAGTAGAACAGCTGCATCCAGCTAAAATTAGAATAAGGCATAATACAAGAATTTTTTTCATAGATTCATCTCCTGTCACACTATAGGATAGTCAAAAGGAAATGAAATTATGCATCATTCAATAATCTGTTCCATTCCAATTTTCTGAACAGAGAGACCGCAGGATTCATAGAATCGAATGGCAGATTCATTGAATCCCCACACATTCAATGTTACGTTGTAAATCCCCTTCTGTTTTGCATAGTTCAAAACATACTGGTAGAGTGCTTTTCCAATATGCTGATTTCTACAGCTTTCATCTACACAAAGATCATCAATGTAAAGCGTTTTGATATCAGTCAGTACTGAATGATGTAAATGCTGCTGAAACATGCAGAAAGCATATCCCATCATCCATTCATTCTCATCTACAGCACAAAACACTGGACGCTTAGGATCATTCAAAAGTTCAATCAATTGTTCATTGTCATATTTTTTTGCATGTTCTTTAAATAAATCTGGCCTACCAAGATGGTGAACTTCTCCGACTTGAGTTAAAAGACGATGAAGTCCATCAAGATCATGTACAGTTGCTTTACGAATAACCATTCTCATCCCTCTAATCTATAGTTCTATTGTACTCCTTAAAGTACAAAAGAAAAGACTCTCTTTCATCAAGAGAGTCTTATCAATCAAATCAGATTAGCGTGGGAATTTGATTGCAGCCTGTGCAGCAGCCAGACGAGCAATTGGTACACGGTAAGGGCTGCAGCTGACATAAGTCAGACCAGTCTTGTGGCAGAACTCAATTGAACTTGGATCTCCACCATGTTCACCACAGATACCCAGTTTGAGCTCTGGACGAGTTTCACGACCTAAAGTTGCAGCCATCTTCACAAGTTTACCAACACCGTTCTGGTCAAGTCTTGCGAATGGATCCTGTTCATAGATCTTCTTATCATAGTAATGAGACAGGAATGCTCCAGCATCATCACGGCTGAATCCGAATGTCATCTGAGTCAAATCGTTTGTTCCGAAGCTGAAGAATTCTGCTTCTTTAGCGATTTCATCAGCCAGCAGTGCAGCACGTGGAATTTCGATCATTGTACCCACTTTGTAGTGCATATCCAGACCAGATTCCTTGATCAGACGATCAGCTGTTTCAACAACAATGTTCTTTACAAAACGAAGTTCTGCAACTTCACCAACAAGCGGAATCATGATTTCAGGAACGATGTTGTATTCAGGATGCTTCTTGTTGACGTTGATTGCTGCAGTAATAACTGCTTCTGTCTGCATTTCAGCGATTTCTGGATAAGATACAGCCAGACGGCATCCACGATGACCCATCATTGGGTTGAATTCATGCAGAGATGTAATGACTTTGTTCAGATCTTCAACACTCATGTTCATTTCTACAGCCAGAGCCTTGATTTCTTCAGGATCTGTAGGCAGGAATTCATGCAGAGGTGGATCCAAATAACGTACAGTCACTGGCAGACCAGCCATCACTTCATAAATACCTTCGAAGTCTTCCTGCTGATAAACTCTCAGCTTAGCCAAAGCAGCTTTACGCTGTTCCAGTGTAGAAGAAACGATCATTTCACGCATGTCGCGAATTCTGTTAGCAGCAAAGAACATATGTTCAGTACGGATCAGACCAATACCCTGTGCACCGAATGCCAGAGCCTGCTTTGCATCCTTAGGTGTATCAGCATTTGTACGAACCTGCAGCTGTCTTCTTTCATCTGCCCAGCCCATGAATGTAGCAAAGTCACCAGAAATGGATGCAGGAACTGTCTTAACAGCTTCACCATAAACATTACCAGCTGAACCATCCAGAGAAATCCAGTCAAATTCATGGAATGTCTTACCATTTACTGTAAATGTCTTTTCTTCTTCATTGATTGTGATGTCACCGCAGCCAGATACGCAGCAGCGTCCCATACCACGAGCAACAACAGCAGCATGGCTTGTCATACCGCCACGAACTGTCAAAATACCCTGTGCAACGTCCATACCCTGGATGTCTTCAGGAGAAGTTTCCAGACGTACAAGAACAACTTTCTTGCCTTCATTTGCGCTCTTAATTGCATCTTCAGCAGTGAAAACAACCTGACCGCAAGCAGCACCAGGAGAAGCTGGCAGACCGCTAGTGATTACTGTTGCCTTCTTCAGTTCTTCTGCATCAAACTGAGGGTGCAGAAGTGTATCCAACTGCTTAGGATCAACCATCAGCAGTGCTTCATCTGTATTGATAAGTCCTTCATTGACCATGTCACATGCGACTTTCAAAGCAGCTGCAGCAGTACGCTTACCATTACGTGTCTGCAGCATATACAGTTTACGGTTTTCAATAGTGAATTCCATATCCTGCATATCTTTGTAATGATGTTCCAGCTTGTCGCAGATTTCAACGAACTGATCATATGCTTCAGGCATAATGTCTTTCAGCTGATCGATTGTCTGAGGTGTACGTACACCAGCAACAACGTCTTCACCCTGTGCATTCATTAAGAATTCACCAAACAGTTTGTTTTCACCAGTTGCAGGGTTACGAGTAAATGCAACACCAGTACCGCATTCGTTACCCATGTTACCAAAAACCATCATCTGTACGTTAACAGCTGTACCCCAAGAACCTGGAATATCATTCATACGGCGATAGTAGATGGCACGTTCATTGTTCCATGATTTGAATACTGCTTCAACAGCCTTTTCAAGCTGAACTTTTGGATCAGTTGGGAAATCGCTGTTCAGGTTTTCGCGATAGAAAGCCTTGAACTTAACAACCATTTCTTTCAGATCTTCTGCATCAAGTTCAGTATCGAGTTTAACACCCTTCTTTTCCTTCATTTCATCAATGATGACTTCAAAACGTGATTTAGGCAGACCCATAACTACGTCTGAGAACATCTGGATGAAACGACGGTAGCTGTCGTATGCAAAACGTTCATTCTGTGTTCTTTCAGCGATTGTCTTAACAACATCATCGTTGATCCCCAGGTTCAGGATAGTGTCCATCATACCTGGCATTGAAGCTCTAGCACCTGAACGTACTGAAACCAGCAGCGGATTTTCTGGGTCACCCAGTTTCTTGCCAGTCAGTGCTTCCAGTTTTGCAAGGTTTTCAAATACTTCAGCAAGAATTTCATCGTTGATTCTTTCACCATCTTCATAGTATTTGTTGCAAGCTTCAGTCGTTACTGTGAACCCTTGAGGCACTGGCATACCGAGACTTGTCATTTCAGCAAGGTTTGCACCTTTACCGCCAAGCAGTTCTCTCATCTTGCCATTGCCTTCAGAGAACATATAAACATATTTAACGCTCATTTTATATCCTCCTTAAGCTTTATGTTTCCTGATATATTATAACTGATGTTCATTGAAATTGCCAGAATATATGCTTCTCAAAACATACTTTTTTATTATCA
>JAFQKG010000096.1 GCA_017397025.1 Erysipelotrichaceae bacterium
GGCTGGCATCCGCCAGTCGCCTTTATGCATAGAGAGGAGAACATGATGAAAAAAACAATTCAGATGATGCTTGTACTGTTTCTTACAATGAGTCTTTGTGCATGCACAAACAACGAAGAAAAAGACAGTTCATTACCGAAAGATGATGTAATCGTTCAGAATAATGAGGACAGCCTGCAACAAAAAGAGGATTTACAGAACAATGAAGAGCTAAGCGCCTGGATGAAAACAAAAACAGGCAAGTTTTATTCACAGTTTAAAGATGGAAAAATGACCATGGAATATGAAATGGAAGCAGAAGGTATGAAAATGCGAGTGCTTTCAGTAACAAATGGAGCGAAAGTATATTCAGAAACGATGATAGATGGGCAAAGCATGGGTTCAACTTTGATGGATGAAGAGTACATGTACATTGTTGATCACAATTCCAAGATGATCATTCAGATGAATCTTGAAGAAAATACTCAGCAAATTGTGGATACATTGATTGAAGAGGAAACGGCAGATTTGAGTACGCTTGTCAGCAGTACAAAAGAAGTGAATGGAAAGACATATGAGACAGAAGAGCTAGTGGAGGAAGGAGCGAAGGTAATTCTTTGCTTTGATAAGGATAAACTTGCCTATATGATCACAGAAATGGATGGACAGGAATACATCATTCAAGTCATTCAGATGTCGAATAAAATTGATGAAAGTCTGTTTGAACTCCCTGAAGACTATGAAGTCATTTCATATTAGAAAAGAGGGAGAATATGGCTAAGTTTTGTACATCTTGTGGAAAACCGCTGGAAGATCATGTGACGTTTTGTACAGAATGTGGCACGAAGCTTGAAATAGAAAAGCAAGTTTCACCTTTGACGCCTCAAAGAAATGGAGTTCAGCCTAAAGTCGTTAAAATTCCAACAAATGAAAACAAGAGAATTGAAAAAGAGGAACATATTGGAACGATGTATTTCTTTACACATATTCTTTTGTATTCCATACCTGTTGTGGGCTGGATTTACTGTCTTTTTGCAGCATTGACCAGTTCCAGCAAAACAAAGCGCGCATTTGCAAGAGCCATGCTGATTTGGGTGCTTATTGCGATTGTCGCTTGTGCTGTAGTCTATTTTGCAGTTCAGATGGCTAGTCAGTATGCATTGACAATGATTTCAGAAATGTCGGGCATTGAAATCACCAGCTGGTCAGAAATCACAAAACTTGCAGATTCTGGTCTTCTTTCCCAATTTGAAGCACTTCAGCAGTTTGGAGAGCTGGGGGATGTTGTTGAACTTTTAGATCAGTTCAAAAATCTTGATCCTTCTGCGTTAGAGGGGATTGAAGGTATCGATTTATCTATGCTAGAACAGCTTCAAAATCTGAATCCTTAGGAAGTGGTGAGAAGAAGATGATAAAAAGATTAACATTGCTTCATTCCAATGATATGCATGGCGATTTTACTGCTGAACAGATTGATGAACAGCTTGTGGGAGGAATCAGCTATCTTTCAGGATATGTTCAAAAGATTAGAGAAGAAGAACCAAATACAGTGTACTGCATTGCCGGAGACATGTTTCGAGGATCAATCATTGATTCAGAATTTAAAGGATTAAGTACGATTGAAATCATGAATGCCCTTGCTCCAGATGTTGTGAGCCTTGGCAATCATGAAACAGACTATGGTATAGCACACCTCTTGTTTCTTGAAAAATGTGCACAATTTCCAATCATTAATGCGAATTTGTATATTAAGTCCAATCAAGTTCGTTTATTCAGACCTCATGTTATTTTAGAGATTGATGGCATGAAGCTGTTGTTTATTGGCATCTTGACAGAAGAAGTCATAACACAGACAAAAAAGGAAGCAGTGATTGGTTCTTTTGTAGATATTCATGATGCTGCGAAAGAAGTAGGCAGAATCTGTAATGCCTACAATGCGACTGATGTTGATTTAACTGTGATTTTGACCCACATTGGATTTGAAGAAGACAAACAGCTGGCAGCAATGCTGGATCCAGCATGGGGTGTTGATGTCATCATTGGAGGACATTCTCACACCTTCCTTGAACAGCCTGAAATGATTAATGGTATTTTGATATCTCAAGCTGGTACGGGAACAGATCAGATAGGGCGATTTGATTTGGAAATAGATACAGAAAACAATTGTCTTGTCAATTATACATGGAAATCAATCACGATCAATTCAGACAACTGTCCAGAAGATGTAGATATTAAAAATCGTATTTTGAGCTATCAGAATGAAACAGATAAAAAATACAAACGTATACTGACTCGCTTCAAGCGTACTTTAAGTCATCCTGATCGCAATCAGGAGACTGAATTGGGAGGACTGTTTTCAGATATTTTAAAAGAAAGTTTAGGAGTGGATATCGTGCTGATGGGCTCTGGCGGCATTAGGAAACTCGAAATGGGTCCACAGGTATTAGTTCAGGATTTGATTGAATGCATCCCTTATGATGATCCAGTTTATATGCTGAAAGTTAATGGAAAACAGTTTGAACACATGATGCGGCATATGCTGCGTGATGAAGTATGGCAGGGTGTATCCAATGAGTTTTATCAGCTTTCAAAAGGAATCAAGGTTGTTTATGACATACCTAACAAAAGATTGATTGAATTGACATGGAATGGAGCACCAGTTGAAGATGAACAGATGATCACAATAGGTCTTGAAAAATTCCACTATCTTAATTTCAGTGAATTCTTTGATTTATCTATTGAGGAAGTACGAAGCAATCAGAAAGAAAGAATTGTAGCAACATCAGAGCGTGATATAATTGAAGAGTATCTGATTGAACATCCTCATCTTGACCATCAAATCGATGGAAGACTAACCTTGATTAAATAATTGCAGGATGAAGAATATTGGCACACTTATGTGACAGATGCGTCGTATAAGCGACATATAGAGGGGAAGTTGGTGCTGTTATGGGCAAAATGAATGCTAAAGAGGCAGCTTTAAAATGGGGAATCTCATTGAGAAGAGTACAGGAGCACTGCCGAACAGGAAGGATTATTGGAGCAGAACGTCTAGGAAAAGTTTGGATGATTCCAGTAGATGCACATAGGCCTGAAGACCGAAGAATGTCTCATCATAAAGAACAGGATATCTCTCATCAGCCTTTGATTCGTAAAAGTCCTTTTCTTGATATGACAGATTTGTACAGTGTGCCAGGAAGTGCAGAGCAATGCATAGAAAAGCTAAGCGATTATCCTGAATCTCAGGCATTGTTTGCCGCGGAAATTGCTTACAGCAGGGGAGAAATTGACAAAGTAGTGGCACATGCCGAGAACTTTTTGAATTCATATTCTGGGTTTTACGCAGTAACTGGTGCAGGCATGCTTTTGGCACTGGCAGCAATGTGGAAAGGAGATGTCACTCTTTGGAAACAAGCTCGTATGCATCTTTTTGAAGCCCCTTGGAAAACAGAGGATCAGCGTGATCAGATAGCTTTGTCTTTGGCTTGTGTTGATTCTGCGATACGAAGCCTTCAAGCTTATCCCGAATGGTTTACCAGAGGAAAATTTGAGCATTTACCATTTTCTTCCTTTCCTGCTGCAAAAGTATTTTATATTAAATATCTGCTGGTATTTGCACAGGAGTTGGCTTCAGAAAAATTCAGTTTGCCGGATGTGACAGGCATGGGCTTAATGAAAACTCTTCCATATATTATTGAGCCAATGATCTCACAGGCGATGGCAGATAAAACAGTGATTCCAGAAATATATTTAAGACTTCTATGTGCTATTGCCTATCATCAGTATGGAGATGACAGAAGTGCCAGTGAACATCTTGACAAAGCCATTGATTTAGTGCTGCCAGATCGACTTTTTGGAATTCTTGCGGAGCATCGAAGACAGCTGGATTATCTGCTGGATGAAAGACTGGAATACAAAGACAAAGAAGCTTATATGAAATACAAAGAACTTCATCAGGAGCTTTTATCTGGATGGACAAAGATTCACAATGCAGTACTGGAGCGCACAGTTTCCATGCATCTTTCCATTCGTGAAAGAGAGATAGCTCGCTTAGCAGCTTTTGGACTAAGCAATCAGGAAATAACAGAGCGTCTGCACATCTCACTTTCTGCAGTAAAAAAAGCTCTGTATGATGCCATGAACAAAACTGGAGCAAATCGTCGAACAGAACTAAAATATTATATTTAAGACTATACTTTTTTCTAAAAAAAGGTTACTCATTGAAAAAGAGAAAACCTGTACAATGATGACAAATCAAAGTGCAGGTTTTTTCTTTTAGGGGTGAGGCTATGAATCAAATACGAGAAGGAGATTTATATCGTAGGATTACGATTGAGGATGTCCTGTTTGAGATACGATACGGATATATGTGTGAGAATGAACGTCTTTACTGGGAGGTTTCACCAGTTTATCCAAATTTTATAAAGAATCCAATGTTTACCAAAGAGGGATATCCATTTGCAACTGTTTATCAGGATGAATGTCAGTTCTATCATCCGAAAGAAAACAATTATGACGAGCATTGGTGCAACGATTGTGTGCATTTTGAAAAGAAAGAAGAC
>JAFQKG010000097.1 GCA_017397025.1 Erysipelotrichaceae bacterium
GGGAACATGAGTGAATTTGAAATTCTATCATTGGTCTTTCAAGTGCTGACACTGATGATTGCATCAGTGAAGCTGGCAGCGTTTTGTCTGAAAGAAGACAGAAACACTAAAAAAGACTACCAACCCGACCAAGAGAAGTAGTCCTTTTTAGGAATCATCTTGCAGGGGGTATTCCTTCCCTCTGCCCAGTTCCAATATAGCATACCAGTCATCAATGTTCAAGATGCTGTCTTATACAGCTTAAAAGTGAACTCATTTCTTCTTTACGTCTTCCAATTTTTGCTTTCATAAATACAAAAACAGAATGCAGAAAAAGAAAAACAAAACAGTTTGACACTTCTTACAAAACTGATAAAATTTCATGGTATAATAAATCAGAGGAATGACTATGAAAAAAACTGCAAACAATTGGATAGATTATGAAATTCTGGATGCAGGCAATGGCGAAAAGCTCGAACGCTGGGGAAATGTTCTGCTTCGCAGACCTGATCCAACGGCCATCTGGCCTCATACAAAACCTGAATCTTTATGGAAAAAGAACGATGGACACTATCATCGTTCAACAAAAGGCGGAGGTTCATGGACATTTTCAAAAAAACTCCCTGAATATTGGACAGTAAGCTACAAAGACCTCAAATTTAAAGTGTCCCCAACCGGCTTTAAGCACACAGGTCTGTTTCCTGAACAGGCAGTCAACTGGGACTGGATGAGTGAAGCCATTAAGAATGATTCAAGAGACATCAAAGTTTTGAATCTGTTTGCCTATACAGGCGGTGCGACCATGGCTCTTTCTGCAGCAGGTGCAGAAGAAGTTGTCCATGTCGATGCTTCCAAAGGAATGATTCAGTGGGCCAAGGAAAACATGGAACTCTCTCACCTTTCCGGAAATAAAATCAGATTTATTGTTGATGATTGTGTAAAGTTTGTTGAACGAGAAAAACGCAGAGGAAGAAAATATCACGCTATTCTCATGGATCCCCCTTCTTATGGAAGAGGCCCAAACAATGAGCTGTGGAAACTGGAAGAACAAATTGTGCCGCTGATTGAAAAGTGTCTCGATATTCTGGAAGATGAACCACTCTTTTTCTTGGTCAACAGCTATACCACAGGCTTCAGTGCAACAGTACTTGAAAACATCATGAAAATGACTGTTTTAAAGAAATATCCTAATGGAAAGATTCAGACTGGCGAAGTAGCCTTACCGATTTCTGACTCTGAGCTGGTGCTGCCATGCGGCATCTATGGAAAATGGACAAAAGAATAAAAATCCTCTATGAGGACAATCATCTTCTCGTTGTGGAAAAACCTTCCAATCTGCCTGTGATGGAAGATGATTCAAAAGATGAAGACCTGTTAACACTCTTAAAAAAAGATCTCAAAGAGCGCTACAATAAACCTGGTGATGTCTATCTGGGACTTGTTCATCGTCTAGATCGCCCCGTTGGCGGAGTCATGGTTTTTGCCAAGACATCAAAAGCTGCTTCGCGGCTTAGTGCGCAGGTTTCTTCACATGAACTGTTTCAGAAAGAATATCACGCCGTTGTCACAGGAACAGTTAAACATTCAGACACACTGGAAAATGATCTTTTGAAAGATCACCGTACCAATACTGTTAAAACAGTAAAAAAAGGGACTCCAGGTGCTAAGCATGCCATTTTGGATTATGAGTGGATTGATACGGTTGATCAGCTGAATCTAGTGAAAATCAACTTAAAAACTGGCCGTTCACATCAGATACGAGTTCAGTTTTCATCCCGAAATATGCCATTATGGGGTGATCAACGCTACAATAGACAATCCAAAGCAGGTCAGCAGATTGCTTTATGGGCAACTAAACTGACACTTATTCATCCAACGACCAAAGAAGTAATGAGTTTTACATCAGAACTTCCTGATCGTGCACCATTCAAACAATTCAGGAGGTAACATCATGGAAGAAAATAAAACTATTCAGGAGGAGACTTCAGCGAAAAAGAAGCTGAAACTCAAGCTTCCTAAAGTCAGTTTACCTAAAATTGACTTTCAGAAAGTAAAACGGCTGAAACTGAAAAAGAATGCCAAGATTCTTCTTCTAGGACTAGTGCTTGTTGTTTTAGTTATTTATGGCATGCTGACGATACCAGGAATGATTGACAGAAGCAACCTAAAAAAACTTGGTTATTCAGAGGAAGCCATCGAAAAAATCTATGAGCTGGAATGGGAAGGCATGATTCTTGAAGGCGGTCTGTATTCAGACAACCTGAACAAAAGTCTTCCAAAAGAATCTTTCCGCAAAGAATTCATTGATTTATATCTGATTACAGATTCTTTGGACAGTGATGATTTCTTGCTATATTCTAAACTGATTTTAAAAGGATACGAAAAAGCAGATGTTCTATCTATGTTTGGAACACTCAACTTCTGGGAAATGACACCTCTTCTGGTTTTTGACTTTGTGGAAGATATTCCTGCCTATATCAAAGATGTTGATTCTCACAGAGTTGTCAATTCACAGAACGCATTCACCCTTTCAGGAAATTATATTGATTATTACGCTGAAACAGAACCAACTGAAAATCAAGGTTCTGTAGAAATGATGGTCAATAAGCGTTACTACCTTTCTCCTGATTTTATCCCAGGCTCTTTGGAAAACATGTCTGTGGTTTATGCTTCAAAAGGACTCTCACTTTCATTTGATGCTTATGCAGCTTTGAAGCTGATGTGTGATGACATTCAAAAAGAAGAAGGAGAAGTCAAACTCCGCATGTATGCATCCAGTGCCTATAGAGATTATGAGTATCAGGAAGATCTTTACAATTCCTATGTCAATCGCTATGGCGAAGAAGAAGCAGATAAGATTGCTGCACGTCCTGGTCACAGCGAACATCAGACTGGATTGACAGTTGACATGGCTTCAACTGCCAATGGCGGGCTTTCCAAGTTTGGTGATTCACCAGAATATCAGTGGATGTTAAACAATGCTCACAGATATGGCTGGATTTTAAGATATCCTGAAGGAAAGGAAGATATCACTGGCTATAGCGCTGAGCCTTGGCACTGGCGTTATGTAGGTGTTGATTTAGCAACAAAGATTTACAATTCAAAGTTGACATTTGATGAATATTATATGCTATACATGGTAGATTAAAGGGTCGCAAATACGACCCTTTATTCATATCTTAATGTGTACATCGCAATGCCTGCTGCCACTGCAACATTGAGAGATTCAAACTGATCCATTTCAATCATCAAATTCTGATTGCATTCTTCCAGAACCTGTTCAGAAACACCTGCACCTTCATTGCCTAATACCAGCGCACAGCGCTGTGTTTTTTTTCTGTCTTTCAAAAAAACAGCTTCATGAAGCGAAGTCCCATACACAAAGAACCCTTCCTGTTTCAATGCATGGATTTCCTCGACAAGATCACGAGTTATCACGCTAATCGCAAACAAAGCTCCTTGAGTAGAACGAACCACTTTTTCATTGTATAGGTCCACACATTCTTTAGAAAGAATGACCTGATCATAACCAAAACTGACCGCAGTTCGGACAATCGTTCCAAGATTTCCTGGATCCTGCACCCCATCCAAAAGCACTACTTTGTTTCTTGTTTGTACATGTTGTTCAACAATGGAACAAACAGCCATCATCTGTGCCTTTGAATTGGTTGAACTCAATTCATCCAGCACCTTCTGAGAAACTTGTATTGCCTGTTCTTTTGCACAAAAAGGATGATGAAGGCCTTCTAAAAGAAGAATGTGCTTCACACACCCTGATTTAAGAGCTTCTTCAATCAGATGTTCTCCTTCAATCAGAAATTCCTTTGCTTCTCTTCTACCTTTTTTTGTATCCAGCTTTTTCCATGCTTTAATTAGAGGATTACTAAGGGACGTAATTGTTTTCATATTCTCACCTTAATTTATAATACCATATTCATGAGCAGATTTGTAAATTCTTGCGGGAACAAGTTCAATCTGTTTGTAAGTAAACAGTTCAGAGACACTGACCAGCTGATATCCCCTTTTGATCAGTTCAGGAACAAGGATTTTTGTCGCTTCTAGTGTAGCCTCATAATCATCATGCATCAATATCACATCCCCATCCTGCACATGCATGAGTACCTCTGCTACACTTTTGTCCACATTTTGATGTGACCAGTCCCGCGTATCAATAGACCATAAAATCAGTGGAAAATCCATGTAGCTTTGAAGAGCTGCACTGGTATTTCCAAAAGTTGGCCGAGCTATTTTCATCATATAATTGTTGTCTACATACTGATAGACTGCCTGTTGAGTCAAATTCAGCTGATCATCAAGCTCTTGTTTTGATAGTTTAGACATATCTTTATGAGAATAGGTATGATGTCCAAGCTCACAATTCAATCGAATCGCTTCTTTCAAAATTTCGGCATTCTTTTCCACTTTTTCTCCTACGATAAAAAAAGTAGCCACACTGTCATGTTCATCAAACACCTTTAATATTTCATCAGTGATTCCCGCCCTAGGTCCATCATCATAAGTCATGGCCACCATAGGTTTTCTTGTATCCAACATTCTGCTGCCAATCTGAATTTCAAAAACACTTTGATCCTGTACATCCTGATTTAAAATCAAAAATGTTAAAAAGATAAGGACTGCTGCCAAAAAAATCTGAATTCCTCTTTTCATAGAATCACCTGTTTCATTCTATGACAGCCCATTCGAGCTTAGTCCTCAAACATACACTGCATCAGGTGATGCCATGAAAATTTTCCTCTGTTTTCTGTTTTCTTTTTATGCTTCCTTAAATGCTCTTTCGATTACAGCTCCTCTTTTTATGACGGAGGTCATTCTTATTTCACTGCATCTATGTTTGTGTTGTTTATTGGGATTTTCTACAGGAAAACTTCTTCTTCGTTCTTTTTCCATGTATACTTCTTTTGAATTGACATCTATTGTTTTGATGTTTCTTTTGCTTTATCACATTCAAGTCAAGCAACCGAAAAAAACAGACTCATTTGATTCATTCCAGACTGCAATGAATCTTGGCATCATTCATTTAGGCATGGGAATTCTTTGTTCTTTTGCAGAAATCCCACTGTGGATGATGTTCAGCTTCACCTTTGTTTTGAATCTCTTTTCTCTTCAAAAGACAAAGCTCTTTTTTCCAGAATTCATGAAAAGCAAATTTTTTAAACGACTGCTGATTGTGATAATGCTGATTCTTTTATTCCAATAGAAAACCTGGGATTTCCCAGGTTCTTATTTTTTAATTTCATCCAAAAGCTGATAGGCTGCAATCTTCAGTCCGTCATTTCCCTTGTTAGGAAGCCCCAGACAAGTATAAATCTCACCAACAAAGACATTCTTTTCAAACAGAGCATCAAACATCTGATTAAAAATCGGCAAACATTGTGCCTGTTTCTGCATTGGCCCAAATGGATTCGCAAAGAAGGTTGTACTCAGACCTTTTTCCTGCGTTGTCCCTAAGGCAAAACGTTTTCCTTCTAAAAATGCTGATTTGGCTTCTTCCTTGTTCATAAAGCGATGCAACCCTCGCTTGTCATCATAATTGTTGGCATAAATCACCATGTCAATGTCATGAGAAGCAACTACCACACTGTGAGGTGCAGCTGGAATTACGATGCGGGCATTCATGTTTTCTGGATTAAAGAAAACGGAACGATCAATATCTCGATAGGCTGTTCCTTTGTCCAAATCATCCAATCTTACAAAGGCTCCAATTTCAGTTCCCTGTGCTTTGAGTTTACCATTTTCAAGATGCATGGATCCCATATCATCAAAGACCACTTCACTGGATACAATTTCATCTTTTGCTACTGCAGTTAATGCTTCAATTGTCTCTGATTTTCCGGCACCAGAATCACCAATAAACACCAATCCCTTGGTAGAGCCATCTTTGAGGTGCAGATTGATCATAGCCCCATGAAGCGGAAGCCAGCCTTTTTCCATCATGCACAGATTGTGCAGTGTCAGACACATCTTCTTCGTGTAGCCAAAATAATGAATCACATCATCGTAAGACACTTTTCCTACCCAAATATCATGATGTACATCATGATAGAAAGTTGTGTCTTTCTTTCCATCTGGATTCCCAAACAAGACGATACAGTCCGGTTTATGATTCGTGCATTCACTTTCCTCAGCCAGCTCAAACAAATTGCTTAAAGCAACAGCTGAAGGTGTATAATCGCGATGGAAATAGAAGAAAGTCAGCAGCTTTCCTACTTTGCATGGGAAACAGAACCATTCTTCTTCTTTTTTGACAAATTCAAAAATAGGATTTGTCAAGCATTCAGAAAACATTCCTGTACGCTTGTTGGACTTTGTATGAATGATCAGCGGTGTACGAAGCAAAATGGTATTGATGAAAGGAATTGAACGCAAAGTTTCATATTCAGCAGGAATGTTCCAATTGTACTTGCTCAGTACAAAAGAAGCATTGGTTCCTGCTTGAAGCTGACGATACACTCTGTTTTTTGACCCCTGCACTTTCTGTTGAATCGTGCGATACATGTTCAAAACCATCTGATTGTAATTGTTGTCAGCCTCAATGAAGTTAGAATATTCCAGCCCTTCACGGTTCCCAGTCTGAATCAAAGAATAACGCTGCATGTTTCGCCAGAAACGATAAGCATCTTCAACCACCTGCAACAGCTTTTCATTCTCACGAATCAATGGGTGCTGTACTTCGTTCAAATCCAGTACCATCAGCACTTTCATTAAACGCTTTGTGTCCGCTTTCACTGCATCCAATGGAAGTTCACGCGTAAACCAGCGATACATTCTTGGACTAGACAATTCATAGTCCTTTAAAAATGCAGTTAAAAATGTATCAAATGACTCACTTGAAATCAGTTCTTCCGTCGTTGTGCAATACGACTTGGAAAAATTAATCAAGGCCATATTTTTATTCAGATAAAGAAGTTCTTTCATTGTTTTTCCCCCTTTGACGCTGTCTTTGTGCTTCAAAACAGATAGCTGCAGCTGCACTGGATGCATTGAGTGCATTTCTGAAATCTGTTGAATATGGAATCACTAGATTCACATCGCTTTCATTCAAAACATCACGGCTTAGTCCACGCATTTCTCCACCAATGCACAAGACAACAGGTTCTATAAAATCTGCATCATACATCTCTACAGCATTGTCACGATAGGCACAAAGGCATTTCAGACCAGCATTTTTTAATGTTCTCAAATCTTCCACTGGATTTTTTGACATGATCCAGTTAATGCGTTCACTGGCGCCCGCTGATGATTTTAAAATAACAGATTCCGAAGTGCTTAAATCTCTTTCTGGCATTACTAATCCACTGCAGCCAACAGCCGCCAGAGTCCTAGCGATGTACCCCAGATTAAACGGATCTTCAATACCTTCAAGAAACACGACAAATGGCTTTTCTGTTTCCAGGCAAACAGAAAGCTCCTGATACTGCCGTGCTTGAGTTTCAGCAAGCACCCCACCATGTGTCTTGCCTACTGCCATCTCATTCAGTTCTTCACGTTTCATTCGTTTGACCGGAATGTTCTTTTCCTTCGCTAAACGAAGAATATAGGCTGTATCACGATCTTTTTTCTTTTCATCAATCAAAAGCTGATTAACTGTGCGACGTCCGCTTTGAAGTGCTGCCTTTACCGAAAGTGCTCCTTCAAGAATCATGACGTTCACCTCTTCGAATCATATCTTCTGCCTTCATTTTGAATGGTGATTTTACCCAAACCACAGTCATCGGCTTATTGCACAGCTCCAAAGCTAAACCATCTATATCTTTGATTTCTTCGACCATAAATCGCTCATTGTCAATGGAAGGTCCAAACACTTCCATGATTTCACCCTTGGCAAAACGATTTCGAACTTCAATCTTTGTCCAGCCATCATTTTTGGAATCTTCCAGCACCACAGCTAGAAAATCGTGAGTCACTCCTGCACCATTGATGCCATAAAGATGATCATTTTCATCCGGTTCATGATCTAGAAATCCATAACAGGTTGGACGATTTTCTGCCTTGTTGAACTCGTTGGCATAATAGGCCACTCGCTCTTTTGTCAATGGCTGACCTGTTCTTTCCAGTTCGTCAATCAACATGCGATACGTCTTGATAACCGTCGCAATGTAATAACCGCTTTTCATGCGCCCTTCAATCTTCAAGGAAGCAACACCTGCTTTCATCATTTCATACACATGTTCAAAAGCAAGAAGATCCTTGGAGCTCATAGAAAATGGATGATCAGGGTCTGAAATCATGGTGTCATTCTGCATTAAATGATATTTCCATCGGCAGCTTTGGGCACATCCCCCGCGATTGGCATCTCTAAGAGTCATGGCATTGGACAATGTACAGCGCCCACTGAAATTCGCACACATGGCTCCATGAACAAAAGCTTCAATTGGTGTCTTTGTATTGGCGCAAATATTACGAATCTGCTCCATTGAACATTCACGTGCCAAAACAACACGATCAGCACCCCAGCTTTCATACAGCTTAACGCATGCCAGATTAGTAGAGCTCATCTGAGTACTCAAATGCACTTCCAGCTTTGGAGCGACCTGTTTGACAAGCTTAACAATGGAAGGACTGGCAACAATCACTGCAGTGACACCTATTTCTTCCAAAGTCTTTAAATATTCTTCTAGTCCTTCAAAATCCTCTTCATGAGGAATAATATTGACTGTCACATGAATGTGAGCTCCATACTGATTGGCATATCGAACAGCTTCAGCAATATCTTCAATATCAAAATTGCTGGCACGGCTGCGAAGTGAAAACTTCTTTCCGCCCAGATATACAGCATCTGCCCCATAACGAATGGCAATTTTAGCACGAGCTAAATCTCCTGCAGGAGAAAGAAGTTCAATTGTGTGTTTCATCGTCCCTCTCCTTCCATTTTCAACAGATTAGTTTTAGTATACATATACCCTTCGCCATAGGCTTCGTTTCTGTTTCTCATCTCAGCATACAATGCTTCAGCATCTTCACCGCAAAGCGCATCATTAAACGCTTTGACACAGGAAACATATTCACCGCGATCAATAAACAGGCCATCCAGAAGAAGCTCCTTTACACCTGATTCTTTCATTGCGTCAAGCTCTTTGACTGCACACAAAATGATATCTGTATAAATTCGGCAGCCATCCTTTTCTTCCAGAATTGGCATTCTGCCTGTACGTGTTGTTTCAATCAATGACAAATCTCGTAAATTTTCAAGTTCAAGATCTTTCTTGATTTCTTTCATGTAGTTTCTTAAAAAATGACGTTTGGAATGAGCCATCACCTGATAGCCATATGCCTGTACAATTGTTTTTCCTTTTGTTTTACGGGCAATGGTACAGATTTCTTCCAATGTGATTTCACGTGAAAGCACCACACCGTCCAATCCCAAATCCTGCATCAGCTGTACATCCAATGAGTTGCACATCAGCGTACTTGAATCATACACAAGCTGATCCACTCTTTTTTCTCTTACAGCACTAAGATAAACTGCAGGATCACAGTACAGAATACGGCATCCAAGGCTCAATGCCTTTTGTACAGCCTCATGAACATCATTCAGTTCTTCATCAAAATAAAGACGGTTCATCATCACCATCACATCAAGATTCTTTTCATCACACTTTTCTTTCAGTGTTTTAATTTCATCCATAGAAAAGACACCATCACAGCCGCTTTGAAATCCTTTCAAACCGACCATGATTCCTGAAGCACCAGCATTTTTCAGTGCATCCAGTTCATCCATGGATTGAATACTAACGGTTGTTTTCATGACATCCCTCTACTTTCCCAGTATAGTTTACATTATTTTGTCTTTTTAATCCAGTGCTTCTTCTTTCTGTGATAAAATATCACTAACAGAAAAAGGAGAAAAGCATGCTTCCTGGAACATTGAGATTTGCAGA
>JAFQKG010000098.1 GCA_017397025.1 Erysipelotrichaceae bacterium
AAAACATCGCAGAAACGAATTCTGCGATGTTTTTTTAACAATCATTTCTTCGGCATTGGTAAATGATGGTCAAGATACAACCCATTCCTGCAAGAAGCATGGTGTAAAAGAAGAAAGTGAAACCAAGTGCTAAGTCGAACAGAATGCGTACTGTGCCGCCGAAAAGAAGCAAAGCGATTGGAGCAAAGACCAATGTACCGATAAATCCAATGATGGCAGCCTTTCCGCAACAGCAGACAGCTTCACGAACAAGCCGGTTTTTCTCTGCATGAACCAGTGCATGAAAGAAGACAGCATAGAGTACGAAAGCAGTGAGGATAAAAAGTGGAAGCAAGGTTGTAACTGTTTCAAATGCAAGTACATTCAGAATACTGAGAATAAATACAGCAAGCCCAGCCAAAAGTGCTACAATAACAACAGCAATGCAGTTTCTTACGGAAGTATTCACATACATCTCTCCTTTCTGATGGAATTCCTTCCACTTTAGCGTATGTTTGCTTCTTAAAGAGAAAAAGGCGAATGCATGAAAAAAAACAGGAAAAATATCAGAAATAAGGTATAATAAAATGGTTAAAGAGTGGTGCAAAGTATGGAAAATGCTGAAAAATATACACCGATGATGCAGCAATATCTGTCGGTCAAAAAGAATTTAAAAGATGCAATCGTATTTTATCGTCTTGGAGATTTTTATGAGATGTTTTTTGATGATGCACGTATTGCTTCCAGTGAACTTGATTTGGTGCTGACAGGAAGAAATGCAGGCGTACAGGAGCGAGTTCCAATGTGCGGCATTCCTTTTCATGCTTATGCAGGATATGCGCAAAAACTAGTGAATCGCGGCTACAAGGTAGCCATTGTTGAACAATTGGAAGATCCTTCAGCAGCCAAGGGCATTGTCAAACGAGATGTGATCCGTATCATCACTCCTGGAACACAGATGGATGATGGATTGGATGAGAAAAACAGCATTCAGATTGCTTCTGTGACAGATACAAAAGTGCATTTTGTACTGTGCATGCTGGATATGTCAACAGGCGAAACTACAGCTTTAAAAATTTCTAGACGTGCTCAGACATTGCTTCAGACACTGCTCAAATACAGCATCCGTGAAATTGTTGTACATGAAGATTTTGATGAAAAAATCATTCGTATGATCCGCGAAATAGGAGCAATTACAATTTCTTACTGTGAAAAGGAAGAAATCAAAGAGCTATATCTTCCATTATGTGAATCATTGAAGAGTGAAGTGTTAAGAAGTACATACGGTCTGCTTCTGAATTATTGTGAGGCAACCAGTTGTCAGATGCTTTCTCATCTGCAGATGGTGCATCTTGAAGATGAACATGCTTATATGAACATGGATTATTCTACATTGACTAATCTGGAATTAATTCATCCAATGCGTACACAATCCAAATCTATCACACTATGGAGCTTTCTGGATCAATGCAGCAGTGCTATGGGAAGCCGTATGCTGAAAAAATGGGTAGAACGTCCTTTGGTGGATGAAGATTCAATCAATCACCGTTTGGATCAGGTGGAAATCATCATGAAAAATTATGAATTGAGAATGGAAGCTAAGGAAGCTCTTTCTCAGATTTATGATTTGGAAAGATGCATTGCTCGCATTGCCTATGGTTCAGCCAATGCGATTGACTGTACTAGATTAAGAAAAACACTGGAACAAGTCCCTGTTCTGATAAATCTATTTAATGGGTATTCTGAATTCAGTTCATTGTGCGATTTGGATGCCTGTGAGCCGCTTTGTGCTGAACTGACACGTGCTTTAGTGGAGAATCCACCAGTGTCGTTAAAAGATGGTGGTCTGTTCAATGAAGGCTACGATACAGTTCTTGATGAACTAAGAACACTTTCACGTCAGGGAAAAGACTGGATTTTAGCACAGGAGCAATTTGAAAGAGAACGCACTGGCATTAAAACACTCAAGATTGGCTACAATCGAGTGTTTGGATATTATATTGAAGTCTCTAAAGGACAGGTGCCATTGATCAAAGATGAATATGGCTATATTCGTAAACAGACACTAGTTAACAATGAGCGATACATTACACAGCAGCTGAAAGAAAAAGAAGATGCCATTTTGCATGCACAGGAGAAGAGCCTCAGACTGGAATTTGAAATGTTCCAGAAACTGATTCAAAAGATGCAGCAGTATCTCCCTGCATTGCATAAGATTGCCTATGTGCTTTCTTATCTGGACTGTGTATGTGCACTGGCTTGTGTCAGCTGTGATGGCGGTTATGTTCGTCCACAGTTTACAGAGGATATCTTTGATTTAAAAGAAGGAAAACACCCAATTCTAGCCGCTTCTAAAAAGACGCGCTATGTTTCCAACAGCTGTTTCATGGATAAAGAAAACAGTGTGCTGATTATCACGGGACCAAACATGGGCGGGAAATCTACTTATATGCGTCAAGTGGCATTGATTGTTATATTAGCTCAGATTGGCTGTTTTGTTCCTGCGGATTCACTGAGAATGCCTATTTTTGATAAGGTATTTACACGTATTGGTGCATCAGATGATATCCTTTCAGGCCAGTCAACCTTCATGGTGGAAATGAATGAAGCCAACTACGCATTAAGCAATGCAACGGATCGTTCGTTGATTCTTTTTGATGAAATTGGGCGAGGAACTTCTACTTATGATGGCATGAGCATTGCTCAGGCGATGATTGAATACATTGCAGTGTGCATCAAGGCAAAAACATTGTTTTCAACCCATTATCATGAATTGACATCGCTTGAAGATGAACTGGACAATGTTAAAAATGTCAATGTTCAGGTCAAAGAGAAAAATGGTGAAGTGACGTTTATGTATCGCATTGTGGATGGCAAGGCATCACAGTCTTATGGTGTGAACGTTGCTCGTCTGGCTAACCTTCCAGAAAGTGTGCTGGAACGTGCAAAAGATCTTCTTTCACAGTATGAAACCGAAAAGAAGCATGTGCAGCAGTCATTAGGATTTGTAGAGATGAGTCGAGCAGAACCTGAGAATCAGGAAATTATTGATGATTTAAGAAACATTGATCCAAACAACTGCACTCCAATGCAGGCACTTCAGATTCTTTCTGAATTAAAATCCAAACTGAAATAGACTCGGTATCATTACCGAGTTTTTATGATTCTAAAAACGAAGTGTGTTATAATACAATTGATTTCAAGGTGGTGTTGTCTTTGAAAAATGCAGGAAAAATCATCCCAATTATTCTATTGTTTCTTTTATTGTATCTTGTGGGCATGATCATTGGCTGGCCTAATATCAGTTTGAATGGCCAGAAAGATTCACAGGGCATGCAGCATCATGATAAAACCTATTTCATCCATGGGAATAAAAATCTGTACATTCATACTGTTAGTCAGGATGAACGGCTTAGTGAAGAATCGCGTCAAAGGATCATTGAGCGTGCATCTGATGTGACAGATGATCAGATTCAGTTTGGCATCATTTATGCAGATTCGTTTATTGTGAGTTCTAACTATAAGCCATATCCATATTTTTATGTCATGCTGGAAAAAACAGGCAATGTAGATTGGGATATTCTTTCAGTTGAGGGTGGAGCGTTAAGACTTGATTTTTATCAAAAAGAAGCATTTTTTGAAGGAGAATTATCCTACAAGATTGAAGATAATGCGATCAAATGGCATGTAAATGGCAAGTTTGCAGGAAATGGAGCAATGAAATTGACCCATGAGAAGTGGGAAGAAACAGAAGGAAGTCTGATGTATGAAATGACATCTGCACCGCTTTTCAATAAAAAAGCTGAAGGTAGTGGAATTTGTCCGCTGAATTTAAAGGAGTTTTACTGATATGAAAACAATTGATTTAAGAAGTGATACTGTCACACAGCCAATCGATGAAATGAGAAAAGCTATGGCTTGTGCTGAAGTTGGCGATGATGTCTACATGGATGATCCAACTGTCAACCTGCTGCAGAAAAAAGCGGCAGAGCTTTTAGGCAAGGAAGATGCATTGTTTGTGATGAGTGGAACCATGGGGAATTTGTTATCCATCATGTCGCAGACACATCATGGCGATGAACTGATTACAGGAAGAAACAATCACATCATCACACATGAGGTGGGAGGCCTGGCAGCTTTATGCGGTGTCATGACTCGTTTGATCAATCGTCCAGATGATATGATTTATCCGGAAGATATTGAGGCTGCAGTTAGACCAGATGATATTCATGAGCCAAGAACGGTGCTGGTTTGTCTTGAAAATGCTTTGTCAAATGGTACAGTAGTACCTCTTGAAGTGATGCAGAAAGATTATGAAACTGCTAAAAGATTAGGACTGAATGTGCATCTTGATGGAGCACGTTTATTCAATGCAGCGTTAGCTTTAAATTGTGATGTCAAAGACATTGCTGCATGTGCAGACAGTGTCATGTTTTGTTTGTCCAAAGGTCTAGGTGCACCAATGGGTTCTATGGTTTGCGGATCAAAAAAATTCATTGAAAGAGTAAGAAAAAATCGTAAGCGTATTGGTGGCGGCGGACGCCAGATGGGGCATATGGCAGCCTGTGGTCTTGTTGCACTGGATGTAATGACAAAGCGTCTTCATGAAGACCATGACAATGCCAAGTATCTGTATGAAAAGCTAATGGAAATTCCTGGAGTTCATGTTGCAGGTGAACCTCAGATTTCCATGGTGTTCTTTAGTTTGGATGCAGATGAAACAGCTTTTATGAAGACATGCAAAGAAGCAGGCATTCTAATGAATCCAAGTGATAAGGGAATGTATCGTGTAGTAACTCATGTTGGCATTGAACAGGAAGATTTAGATGTACTGATTCAGTGCATTCGTCAGGTTCTTTAATGGAAAAGACACTTGCAGGAGTTGCAGCCCTCATCATGGGAATCATGGGTGGCATTTGGTTTTTAGTTGGACTAGTAAACTGGATGATACTTCCTGAACCAGGAAATATGATTGGAGCTGTTTTTGCGCTGATTGGTGCAGTTTTTGTGATCATGTCACTGATGTTGATTCGCATGTCACAAAAATATCGCCAGCGTTCTATTGACAGCATTGTAAACGGACGAAAAATTCAGGCAGAAATCATAGAAGTCAAAACAATTTATGCAATTCGTGTCAATCGCAGACACCCTCATGTTGTTGTCTGTGAAGCAGAGGGGCGGATTTTTGAAAGTGAGTATTTCTATCATGATGTGAACCGTTTTGATGAAAGAGAAACCATTGATGTTTATTTAGATGATCAAAGCGGAGATTACTATGTGGATTTAGATTCGTAGATGACAAGGAGAACAAAAAATGAAAGTGTTTGTTGGAGCAGTTCAGGAAGCAGTTTACTTAAAAGAAAAGCTCGTTGACTGGATGAAGGAAAATGAATTTGATGTTGTGGATGTGACAGAAGGAAAAAAGAATTTCTTTGAAGTTTCTGAAGCAGTTGTCAAAGAAGTGCTGAAAAACAAAGATGAAGATCGAGGAATCATTATAGATGAAACAGGAGCAGGTGCATTCATGTGTGCTTCCAAACATAATGGAATTATCTGTGCTCAGCTGAACGATGAGCATTCTGCCAAAATGACTCGTGATCACAACAACGCCAATGTCATCGCAATAGGCTGTAGAGTTGTAGGCATCACAGTTGCGATTGGAATCACTGAACGTTTTCTGAAAGGAAAGTATTCAGCAGGTCGCCATAAAATCAGAATCGACATGCTGGATCGGATGGGTGAGTAAAATGAAGATAGCAGTAGGCTGTGACCATATCGTCACTGAAATTAAAAATGAAGTGGTCAAATACCTTGAGAAAAAAGGAATTGAAGTGATAGACTGCGGGACATACGATAAAGAAAGAACGCATTACCCAATTTATGGGAAGCGTGTTGGAGAAAAAGTAGCTTTGAAAGAAGTGGAGCTTGGGATTGTTTTATGCGGTACGGGTGTAGGCATTACCAATGCGGTTAACAAAATCAAGGGCATAAGATGTGTACTGACACAGGATGTTTCTGTTGTGCGTTATGCAAGAGAAGTGCTGAATGCCAATGTGCTAGGTTTTGGAGGCAGAGTTTCTGGAATGGGCGTGATTGAAGACTTGATTGATGCATTTTTAGAAACAGAGTATGCTGAAACAGAAGAAAGGAATCAAATGATTGAAAAAATAGATCATCTGATTCAACATGACCCTGCATGTGGAAAAGAGAATCTGTTTGATGATCTGTTAGAGAAGTGGGAACGCGGAGAATATCATGATTAGAACTGGAATTTCCAGTTCTTTTCTTTGGGAGTTAAATTGCCTGCAGATACGGATTCATGTATAATTGGAAATGTTAGAATCAACAGGAGGCAGTATGGGAAGAAAAATCTGTTTTTTTGATGTGGATGGAACACTGACAGACGAGCGAGGCGGCGCAGAAATCATAATTCCTAAGAGTACAGAAATGGCGCTTCAGCAAGCACACGATGCTGGCGTTCTTTTGTTTGTCAATACTGGGCGTCCATTCAGCACTGTGCCTCAGAAAATCAAAGATCTTCCTATGGATGGTTTTGTGTGTGGATGTGGTACTTGGATCATGCATGAAGGAAAAGAATTGTTCCGTAATGAAATTCCAAAGCAAAAACGCATTGAAATTATGCACAAAGTCAAGGAACTTGGACTTAGCTGTGTGTATGAGGCAAAGGAAGGGTTTGCGATTGATGATTATTTGAATCATGCACCTATGAAAATCATTACAGATACTTATTTGCGTGAAGGATTTCCTTTGCTTGAAGTAAATGATGATCTGGTCTTTGAAAAATTCTGTTTCTTTAAAGAACCAGATTCACCTTGGCCTGATTTATCTTTTATAGATGACTACGATAAATTTTTTAAGCTAGGCTATTTTTGTGAAATTGTCCCGTCTGTCTGTTCAAAAGGAAAGGCAATTTCTATGCTGATGAAAAGACTGCAAATCGAAGAAGAAGACTGCTACAGTTTTGGTGACAGCAACAATGATGTGGAAATGCTGAAAGTGACTCATCATAGCATTGTCATGGACAATGCTCCAGATGATGTCAAATCTTTGGCAACTTACATCACAAAAAGGGCATCAGAAGATGGTCTTTATCTTGCAATGGAACATTTTGGACTTTTGAAAGGGGAAAAAGATGACTCGAAATAAAGGAATTCTACTGGTCATTGCATCGGCGCTTTTGTATGGGTTTGCACCTGTCCTGTGTTCAATGACTTATCAGTATGGGAACAATCCTGTGACATTGACATTTTTCAGGAGTTTTTTTGTGGTGCTGATTTTAGGCGGGTTGATGATGAAAAATCAGATAGAATTTCGGTGTGAAAAAGGAGAACTTTTTCGCATCGTCATTGTTGCATTGTTTGGGTCTGTACTTACAACATTTCTTTTGAACAGCAGCTATCTGTATATTGGTGTGGGAACTGCAACAACACTGCACTTTCTTTACCCGCTGTTTGTGACCTTAATTTGCCATTTTGTGTATCATGATGTACTAGACAGAAGACACTTGTTAGCTCTTGGAATCTGTCTTTTAGGTGTGCTGCTGTTTCTTGACTTCAAAGATCTGTCAAAAATGAAAGGTATTTTGATGGCACTAGTCAGCGGAATGACATTTGCGATTTATCTGGTAGGCATTGATAAGCTAAAGCTGTCTCAGATGAATAGCATTAAGCTGTCGTTCTATTTTGCTTTGACGGTCAGTCTTGTCATGGGAACCTTTGGATTTACAACGAATCAGATGATTTTGAATCAGCCTTTGATTTCTTATGTGCTGATGCTTGGAGTGGCTATCATGGCACAATGGCTTGCGGTCACTTGCCTTCAAAAGGGTATTCAAGTGCTGGGAAGCTCATTGGCAAGTCTATTTTCAATGTTTGAGCCTGTATCGTGTCTTGTGTTTGGAGCGATTTTGCTGAATGAAACAGTGGTTTTGGCACAAGTGTTTGGCTGTGTACTGATTTTGGGCGGTGTTTTGCTGCTGATAAAAAATTGAGGTGGAGTATGGTCAAGGAAATTGTAAAAGATGCTTTCCTGCTTTCTCAAAAAAGCAGAGAAGCAACTGCATTAGATATCGGTGTCGCTCAGGATTTAATGGACACGCTTGAGGCTAATCGTGATCGCTGTGTGGGCATGGCAGCGAATATGATCGGCTCTTTAGTCAGAATTGCAGTCATTGTAGATCATGGAAAAATCATATGCTTTATCAATCCTAAAATCATTTCCTGCTCTGGAAGAAAAGTTTGTGAAGAAGGATGTCTTTGTCATATAGGGACAAAAGAAGCTGTGAGATATGAAAAAATCAAAGTTGAGTATCAGGATTTGAAGATGAAAAAGAAAATTCGCACATTGAATGGATTTGAGGCTCAGATTCTTCAGCATGAACTGGATCATTTTGAGGGAAGATTGATTTGACAAACAAAGATGAATGTTTATGGATGATTGTGCGTAAACTAGGTATAATCATCTCGTAATAGGGGAGTAGCAGGCCCAATGTTGGGTTTTCTGGATTCGTCATCACGATGGAAACATCCGGATTCAGACTTCTTAGACATGCAAGACCTATCGGTGAGATGGGTCTTTTTTTGACCCTTTGAGGAGGAAAATATGAATTACAGAAAAACCAGAGAAGAAGTACTTGCAGAACTAAACACATCATCATCAGGTCTATCGGATCATCAAAGAACAGAAAATCAGAAAAAATATGGGATAAATAGATTGCCGGAACCTGAAAAAGATTCTCTTTTGAAGAAGTTTTTTGATCAATTAAAAGATCCATTGACATTGATTTTAATTGCAGCAGCTATTATCAGTTTGGCTGCAGATCCGCATGAATGGGCAGAAAGTCTGATCATTGTACTAGTCGTTGTGTTCAATGGCATCTTAGGTGTCGCACAGGAAAACAGTGCTGAAAAATCATTGGAAGCATTAAAAAAGCTCTCCAGCGCAAAGGCAAATGTGCTCAAGGATGGTAAGCGCTGTAGCATAGATGCAGATCAAGTCAGCGTTGGAGATATTTTGGTTGTAGAGGCAGGCGATCAGATTGCATCTGATGGAAGAATCATTGAATGCTGGAACTTGCAGGTGGATGAGAGTGCATTGACTGGCGAGAGTCTTCCTGTAAATAAACATGCAGATGTCATTGATCAAAAGGATGTCCCTTTAGCAGATCAGAAAAACATGGTATTTGCCGGAACAGTCTGTACGTATGGAAGAGCACTTGTGTGCGTGACAAGTGTTGGAGTTCACAATGAAGTAGGAAAGATTGCAGATATGCTGATAAAAACAGAGAATGAACAGACGCCTCTTCAAGTCAAGCTGGCACAGATTTCAAAGATGATTGGAGGATTGTGTCTTCTGATATGCGGTGTTGTATTTGTACTGGAATTGATGTCTGGATTAACTCTTTTAGATGCTTTTAAGACTTCAGTCGCACTGGCTGTTGCTGCTATTCCAGAAGGTCTGGCAACTGTTGTCACGATTTGTCTTGCATTAGGTGTATCACAAATGGCTAAACAGAATGCAGTGGTTAGAAAGCTGCCTGCAGTTGAAACGCTGGGATGCTGTTCAGTCATTTGTTCAGATAAAACAGGAACATTAACACAAAATCGTATGACAGTAAAAGAGGTTTATACACCAGAATCACAACGTTGTAGTTTTGACTCAGAAGGCAGTGAAGACATTCGAAAAATGATGGCCTATTTTACACTGTGCTCAGATGGAGAGCTTTTTGAGGAAAACTCTGAACTGAAACTGCTGGGAGATCCCACTGAAACTGCTCTAGTCTATGCCAGCTGGATAATGAAAGATAAAAAAGAGGATCTTATGAAAAAGTATCCTCGTCTTAATGAGATTGCGTTTGATTCAAACCGTAAATTAATGAGTGTTTTTGTACAAGAAAAGGACAATGTTCTTCAAATTACAAAGGGAGCACCAGATGTAATTCTTTCGCGCTGTGTGAAGGAGGATGCTGAAGCTGCTAAAGTGAATGGAGAAATGGCGAAAGATGCGCTTCGAGTTCTGGGTGTAGCAATCAAGCGATATCAGAAAATGCCCGAGACAATAGATACAAATCTTGAATACGACCTTGAGTTTGTAGGATTGGCAGGAATGATTGATCCTCCTCGCCCAGAGGTAAAAGATGCAATTGAAAAAGCACAGAGTGGTAGTATACGAACCATCATGATCACAGGAGACCATCTGATTACGGCTTCTGCCATTGCAAAAAACTTAGGGATCCTTCAGGAACATGACCTTGCTTTGACAGGAAGTGAGCTTTCAGAGATGAGTGAAGAAGAATTAGAGCAGAAACTGGAATCTATTTCTGTGATAGCACGTGTTGCACCAGAACAAAAAGTTCGCATCGTCAATGCATGGCAGAAGAAAGGTCATGTTGTAGCGATGACGGGAGATGGTGTCAATGACTCACCAGCACTGAAAAGTGCAGATATTGGCTGTGCTATGGGGATTACTGGAACAGATGTGGCAAAGCAGGCTGCAGAAATGGTCCTTATGGATGACAATTTTGCAACCATTATTTCTGCAGTAAAGCAAGGCAGAAACATCTATGACAACATACGCAAGGATGTTCAGTTTCTTCTTTCCAGTAATATTGGGGAAGTTCTGACGATCTTCTGTGCATCAGTGTTGAATCTGTTTCTAGGTTTTCAATTGGGTGTGCCTCTATTGCCTATTCATTTGCTATGGGTAAATCTAATCACGGACTCATTGCCTGCTTTTGCTTTAGGGATGGAACGTGCAGAAGAAAGTATAATGCAAAGAAGTCCAAGACCAAAAGAAGAAAGTTTTTTCTCTCATCATCTAGGATGGGCGATTGCATGGCAGGGCATCATGATTGGAACTCTTACCCTTATTTCTTATTTGATTGGAAATCGAGTTTCTTATGAGGTTGGAATGACGATGGCTTTTATGACATTGGCAGCCTCTCAGCTTGTACATGCCTTCAATGTAAAAAGTGAACATTCCATTTTGAACAAAACTGTCTTTTCAAATGGTTATTTGTGGGGATCACTGGTGATTGGACTTTCTCTTCAGTTTTTGGTGATTTATCTTCCTCCACTATCAAATCTTTTTTCTTTAACTGAGCTTTCTTTATCTCAGATGATTGTATCAATTGGTTTGGCATTGTGTACTGTCGGGATTTCTGAAATTGTCAAATGTTTATCGAAATAAAAAGACAGGTTCATCATTTCCTGTCTTTTTTTAAAGATGAAATAATTTGTTCAGTGCATGTGCAGCTCCGTCTTCACTGACGGAAAGCGTAATTTCATTCGCAGTTTCTTTGATTTCATCAACGGCATTTCCCATAGCGATACTGTAGCCTGCTGTCTGAAACATGTCCATGTCATTTGCACCGTCGCCTAGTACAATGCTTTCGGATACAGGAATGTTCGTGAGCTTCAAAACTTCCAGTAAGGCAGTGCCTTTAGTAATGGTCTTGTCAGAAAGCTCAACATAGCCATCTTTTTTGATTTCGACAAAGAGTCCTAAAGATTCTGCTTTCTCTTTGATGTTTTCACGTTCTTTAGGAGTATGTGTCATAGTTTCGATTTTTAAGGCATAAGGCAGAATCTCGTTTAAATTGTATTGAGTGCGAATGGCATCTAAATCAATGTTGAATTGTTGATAATATTCAAATAGTTCATCATGATGCGTACTGATGCAGCTTTGGGAAGTTGTAAGAATAATATACTGTAACTGAAGAGATTCGATCAGCTGAATCATTTCAAAAGAGGTGACAGGATCAAGACATTTTTGTTTGATCAAAGTTTGTCCAATGGCAATCTGTGTGCCATTGCCACAGATGTATCCGTCAAATCCGATGCGTGTGATGAAATCTGGCAGTGAGGTGAAGGGTCTTCCACTGGCAACAAAACAAAGATGACCTAAGGCTTGAACCTGATGAATCGCATGAATGACTGTTTTTGAGACATCTTCTTTTCCAGATTCAAAGATTGTACCATCAATATCAAAAAAAACTGCTTTTTTATTCATATATGATATTCTCCTTCATTGATTTTAAGTATACTGAATTTCTATCTGCTCAACAAGAGAAACAAAGTTCAAAAGAACTGGAAATGAACCATAGAATAAGTCATAATAAAGAAAAAGAGGGAGATTGAATTATGATTTTAGATGATTATCAAAAAAGAGTTGAGCAGCTGTTTGATCAAATCAAATCCACACAAAGAGAAAATATCATAACTGCAGGGAAAATGATTGCAGATACCATTGATGCAGGCGGGAATATTTATCTGAGTGGTATTTGCCATTCTATTGAAATGGATTTATTCAATCGAGGTGGAGGTCCAGCATTTTATAGAACTTTCCATTACAATTTAGATGTGAAATCCGATGCCAGAGAAAGAGACAGAAGCGACATGGATTTGAACATGGAAGGTTTGGGAGCGTACATTTTGAAGGCATCCACAATCAAGCCAGGCGATGTACTGTTTGTAGGATCAGTTTCAGGACGTACAAAGCATGTTGTTGATTTGGCATGGGAAGCAAAAAAGATGGGTATCAAAGTCATTGCAATGAGTTCGCTCAGTTACGCAAGAAGTGTCGAACCAGTTCATTCATCAGGACAGAAACTGATCGATTTTGTAGATTTGACACTGGACAACTGTGCACCAGCGGCTGAGGCAATGCTAGAAGTAGAAGGCATTGAAGCTAACTTTGCAGCAGCAAGTGGTATTGCTAGCTCGTATATTTTGTGGTCAGTGACTGCAGTAGTACTGGAAGAAATGATGAAGCGCGGCAAGACTCCACGCCTTCTCAAGAGCGCAAACTTCCCAGGTGGTGTAGACTACAACAATGCAGAAGTTTATCCTCATTACAAAGAATTTGGATGGTAAGCGAGATAAGAAAGAATTGGCAGGTCAATTGACCTGCTTTTTCTTTGGATTATTTCCTCTTGTGACCTGAACAATGTTAGATTACAAGTCATCAATCATGGTTTACATTCAATAAAAAGAAATTTCATCAAATACTTCTTGTGTACATATTAGTATCGATACTATAATGTGTGTAGGTTTGGAAAGATTATCCTTTGAATGAATAGACAAGGAAGTGATGACTTGGGTAGAAGATATAAAGGCGAATTGAGAAAGCTTGAAATTATGAGAGCTGCTGCAAGAAGATTCCTTAAAGATGGGTATACAAATACTCATGTGAGTTATATTGCCAAAGAATTAAAAATCAGTCCAGGGAACTTAACATTTCACTATCCTGCAAAAGAAGATATGCTGGCAGAATTGGTTGAACTTCTTGGCGGATTTCAACAGGAAAAGGTTGAAAGAGAAATCAGTGAAGGCTACAGCTCCATCATGGCAATTTGTCTTGAATTGGCTGCAATGGCATCCATGTGTGAAGATGATGAAATCACCAAAGATTTCTATATCTCTGCTTACAGAAGTCCGCTTTGTTTAGAAATCATTCGTAAGAACGATACAGCACGAGCCAAAGAGGTGTTCAAAGAATATTGCCAAAGCTGGAGCAATGCAAGATTTGAAGAAGCTGAGATCCTTGTTTCTGGGATTGAATACTCAACATTGATGAGTACTCATGGAGCTGTGTCGCTTGAATTAAGAATTGAAGGAGCACTCGATACGATACTTAGTATCTACAATGTGCCTGAAGAATTGAGAAAAACAAAAATCGACAGAGTCTTATCTATGGATTATCACAAAATAGGACATGGAATGTTGAATGACTTCAAAGATTATGTTGAAAAAGCAAGTCTGCAGGTATTAATGGATTTACAAACTCAACGGAGGAAAGAATATGAACCGAACATTGGATAAAGTGTTAAAAAGTTTTCTTATCTTAAATATGATGCTGAATTACATCACAGTTCCTGTCAAAGCAGAAGAGACAGGACTGTGTGAGCATCATCCAGTACATACTGAAGAATGTCATTATCAAAAAGCTATTGAAGGCCATGAATGTACACATGAATGTGATGAAACATGTGCAGAGACATGTGTGCACATCATGCATGATGAAAACTGTGGATACATTGAAGCAGTAGAAGGACATGAGTGTCACTACGAATGTACAGAATGCACAACCGCTCTAGAACAACAGGAACAGTTAGATGCGCAGAATCTTTTAGAAACACTATGTACATGTGAAACAGATAATGAGAAACATGCAACAAACTGTCCACAGTACACTGCACCAGAGACACCAACATGTGAATGTGCTGAGAAATGTACAGAAGCAAATATCTGGTGTGATATCTGTGGTTTAGACTACACTCAGTGCAGCGGTACAGACAGCGCTGTGGTTTATGATGCTAACTGGTATGTAGTTGATGCTGAGGCTGGAACTTTGACGATCGATGGTACATTAGGTGGCAAGACTAATGCAACTGAAAATGATATTACTGCTTTGGTGGATACAATCAGGGAATATGTGGATAGCGGAATGTCAACTATTGTAATTCATGGAACTGAACACGCCATGTACACTTCCTTTTTGGGTACTATTCCTGCTTATGCTGAAGCACTTTACCTCTTGGCTGATCATTCAGATGAAGAGAGTCAATATTACGGTAAAGTAGATTTAGTTCTTTCGGATGCTACAGAAATTGTAGATTATGAATTCAATAGTGCCTATGCGCTTAAAAGTATAACGCTTCCTAAAGTGACAACTGTTGGGGATGGGGCTTTCTATGACTGTCATCATTTACAGACCATCACTTTTGGCGCAATTGTTACTTCAATTTATCAAAGTGAGTTGAATGTATTTCATGAGGTTGGAGCAGATGTTGGAGGCTGTGATCTTATCTTAGACTGTGGGCAACTGAAGGCGGAAGATACCTACAAACCTGATGTCGAAAATAAAACGTGGTCCAAATTAATCAATGATTACGATCAGACATGGAAGAGCATTACTTTGACTCATGACTATGATTGGACTTCCAATGGCGATGGTACTCACGATGCGACATGTGCGGACTGCGATGCTGTGGTAGATAACCAAGCGCATAGTGGAGGTACAGCTA
>JAFQKG010000099.1 GCA_017397025.1 Erysipelotrichaceae bacterium
GTAGCTAATGGAGCAAACAAGGCAGATGCAGTGTACAACATGGTAAAGGGTGAAGTGACAGAAGAATGTCCAGCATCCGTATTACAGAGACATAGTGATGTTGTTGTCATCGTTGACAAGGCAGCAGGAGCTAAACTCTAATGGAACTCAAGCTGATTGTCATGGACATGGATGGAACGCTGCTCAATTCTGAACAGTGCATTCCTGAAGACAATCTGAATGCTTTGATTGAGGCTCAGAAAAAAGGGATTCGCCTTGTTCTGGCATCAGGAAGAAGCTATAAGACATTAACAGACTATGGACTACAGCTTCATATGCCTGAGTATGATGGATATTTTATTGGAGTGAACGGTGCAGCTTTAACCAAGACTGCAACGATGGAACATGAAATTATTCGTCAGCTTCAAAAAGAAGAAATCAAGGAAATTTATGAAGCGGCAATGCCTTATGAAATTGAAGTCATGGGTGTCATGGATGCAACGATTTATGATTACATTCCGGAAAGTCTGATGAAGTTAAAGGCAGAATATCGTAAGGAAAACAACATTGCGGAAGATGTGCCATGGACTGCAGGTACATTCAAGATGATTGTTGATCAGAGAAGAGGCTATTCTTCTATCAATTATATTAAATCTCCTGAAGAAATCCCTAATCCAGTGAACAAAATCTGCTTGGCGCATACTTCAGAATATTTAGAACGTCCATATCAGGAACTTCTTGAAAAACTGGGACATAAATACCATTTTGCACGTACTTCTCCATGCTGGATTGAATGTGCTCCGCAGGGAATCAACAAGGGTGCAGCTATTTTACGCTTGGCAGAACGTCTAGGTATTACTCCAGATCAGATTGCAGTGTTTGGTGATGGAGAAAATGATTTATCCATGTTTAGAGTGGTAAAGTATCCTGTTGCGATGGGAAATGCGATGGAAACTGTCAAGAAAGAAGCGTTCGAAGTGACTCTTGACAACAATTGCAGCGGAATTGCGTACTTTTTAAGAAAACACAATATTATTTAAAAGAAAGCGAGGAGAGACAATGACTGGCGAAATGAAGCTGTTCAATAAAAATGCTTCTACAATCATTTGTTTATCCAAGCTTTTTTTACGGATGGATGAAGGCGAAAAAATTCCTACTTTTGAAGAATTATCCAATGAATTTTCTGTAGCAAGAGGGACCATTCAGAATTCATTGAAAACTCTTCAGGATGAAGGTGCAATTGAGATTCTTCCAAGGGGAAGAAAAGGAACTTACCTGATTCACAAGGACATTGCGAAATTAATTCGTCTTGCGGATATACGTTCCTTTCTGGGAGCTATGTCTTTGCCTTATTCTAGAACATATGAAGGTTTAGCAGCTGGACTTATTCACACTTTGGTTAACGAATATCGGATTCCAGTCAATATGAGTTATATGCGTGATGCTGCAGAAAGAATCGATGAGATGCTTTCTGGGAGAGTTGATTTTGTCATTGTTTCCAAACTTTCTGCTGGAATTGCGATTGAAAAGGGAAAAGCCATTGAAATCGTTAAGGATTTTGGACCGCGTTCCTACTTGAGTTATCATGTGATTGTATTTGGAAATCCTTTGAAACGTGAAATTGAAGATGGCATGATTGTTGGTCTAGCAAAAAATGCTGAATCACAGAATCAAAGAACACGTAAGATGTGCGAAGGAAAAAATGTTACGTTTGTTGAAGTGGACTATGATCAGATGCTCAGCAAGATCAAACATAATGAGATTCATGCAACCGTGTGGAATCGAGATGAAATCAATGATGCGTTGATTCAAATCAATATGGTTCCTATTTATTCAGATGAAGAAAGCACTGAAGCAGTCCTTGTAGTAGATCAGCGACGTCCAGAGCTGATTAAGCTGTTTGAGGAGTTGGTGGATGTGCAGCAAGTAACCGAAATTCAGCATCAGGTGATTGAAGGGAAAATATCACCTAAGTATTAAGAAACAGACGGAATTGAAATTTCCGTCTGTTTTAAAATTTACCGAATTAAAATCCTAACATTCGTGTGTTAATCAGTATGGATTGTGATATAACAGTAATGTAGAAAGCAAGAGGAAACTATATGAAAATTGCATGCATTCATACCAGCAATGTGTCCTATTATGATTTAAAGGACCTGTTCAAGCAAACAGCTCCAGAAGTGGAACTGTTCAATATTGTGGATGACTCTCTTCTTGAAGAAGTCAAGACAGTAGGGCATATCACACCAGCTATTATTTCCAGAATGTGCACTTATTTTAAAGTGGCAGAAAGTCTGGGAGCAGATTTGATTTTCAATCAGTGCAGCTCAGTGGGAGAAGCATCTGACATTGCTGCCAAGTGTGTCAGTGTGCCAGTTGTTAAAGTAGATGAAGCTATGGCAGAAAAAGCCATGGAAATTGGAAAGAGAATTGCAGTGATTGCAACTGTGGCTTCAACCGTTGCACCTAGCAGCAATCTGGTGCGTACAAAAGCTAGTCTTGCAGGCAAAGAAGTTGTTGTGGATGAAGTGCTAGTCGATGGAGCACTGGATATTTTGATGAAAGAAAAAGATGTAGAAAAGCATAACCGCCTAGTTTTGAATGCAATTGATAAAGCATCAGAAAATCATGATGTTATTGTATTGGCTCAGGGAAGCATGACTGCACTTCTTCCTTATTTGAAAGAAACAAAAGTTCCTGTTTTGACAAGTCCAGCAATGGGTGTAAAAAAAGCAGTGGATGTTCTGTATGGCAGAGACTAAAATCATCGTCTTGGATGATGATCCAACAGGGATACAGACAGTTTTTGACATTGATGTACTGATGAGATTTGAAGTCGAAGATTTACTCCAGATCATGAAAAATCCTGAAGAACTGGTGTATCTTTCAACCAACAGCAGATCTCTTTTACCAGATGAAACAGAAAGACTTCATCGGCACATTATTCAGAATCTTTCTAAGGCTTCTAAGATGACAGGACGAGAATTTTTGATCATCTCGCGTGGGGATTCAACGATGAGAGGACACTATCCATTGGAAAGTGAAATCATTCGTGAAGAACTGGAGTCATTGAATCATCCTTTGCGAGGAGAAATTCTATGTCCATATCTAGATGGGATCCGTAAAACTGAAGATGATGTTCACTATGTTTTGAATCAAGGGGAATGGATTCCATGTGCAGAGACAGAGTTTGCCCGGGATGCTACTTTTGGCTATCATCACAGCGATATCAAAGAATATGTCAACGAGAAGTATGGTACAGTGAAATCATTTGTGTCTATTTCAATTGATATGCTGGATGGACATCACAATGAAGAAATATTGAACCTATTAAACAGTGCTGAAAAAGGATCAAAAATCATTGTTAATGCATTGAATATGTCTCATTTAGAAGCGTTTATCAAAGCATTGCAGACTGTAAAACATCTTTATCAGTATCGAACTGCTGCCTCTTTTGTCAAGGCATTTGCCAAGGTGGGTGATCGTCCTTTTGTGTCAATGAAAGAGCTTTGTGATCGTTCAAAGACTGGAGGATTGATCCTAGCAGGCAGTCATGTAAAAAAGACGACTGAGCAGATTGAATGTCTTTTGAATGAGAAACTTGCAGAAGTACTTGTTTTGGATGTGAGTACAGAAATCGAACCGCAGATTCAAGAGCTTGCAGAGAAAACAGATAATCTTCTAAGTCAAGGCAAAAATGTGCTGGTGATGACCAGCCGTACACGCATTGATTTTGAAGGAAATGCTTTTGATCAGCTCATCAAATCAAGAAATATCAGTGAAAAGTTTGTGTCATTGATCACAAAATGTAAAGTTCGCCCGCGCTTTCTCATTTCAAAAGGCGGCATCACATCATTTGATGTCTTAAATAAGGGGCTTCACATGTCAAGTGCTCGAGTATTGGGGCAGGTTGCAAAGAACATTCCTGCAGTTCGACTTGAGAAAGGAAGCTTATATCCAGGAATGAGTGTTGTGGTTTTCCCGGGAAATGTCGGAGAATCAGAAACATTGAAAGAACTTGTAAAACAAACAGTTTGATGAAAAAATTAGTCAAGGAGAGTTTGTGTTTTATACTCTCCTTTTTATTGTTATGGGATTGAATTTGTAGGAAACAGGAGTATAATAATCGCTTGTTAAAGAGGTGAAAATCATGAAAAAGACATATTCTATGGATATGGTTCATGGACCATTGCTGCCGCGCTTGTTGATGTATGCTTTGCCATTGGTACTCTCTGGTGTGCTGCAGCTTTTGTTCAATGCAGCTGATATTGTTGTCGTTGGAAGGTTTTCTGGAAACCATGCACTTGCAGCTGTAGGCTCTACGGGAGCTTTGATCAATCTTTTGGTCAATTTGTTTATTGGGGTTTCCATCGGTGCAAATGTTCTAGTGGCTAGATACTGTGGTGCCCGTGATGAAGAAAATGCTCAGAAAACAGTTCATACTGCAATGAGTGTTTCATTGATAGGCGGTATTGCAATGATTTTCATTGGCTTTTTTCTGGCTGAGCCGCTTCTTGAACTGATGGGAACACCAGCAGATGTTTTATTAGATGCAGCACTTTACATGCGTATCTATTTTGCAGGGATGCCTGCCTTTATGCTGTATAATTTTGGATCAGCAATTTTGCGTGCGGTTGGCGACACAAGAAGACCGCTTTACTTTTTAACTCTTGCAGGAATCATCAATGTAGCCTTTAACTTATGTTTTGTGATTGTATTTCACATGGGAGTTGCAGGAGTAGCACTGGCAACTATCATCTCTCAGGCAGTTTCTGCTGTACTGGTTGTACTTTGTTTAATGCAGACAGAAGGGATGTGTCAGCTGCACAAGGAAAAGCTTCAAATTCATGGAGATAAGTTATGGATGATGCTTAAAATTGGACTTCCTGCGGGTCTTCAAGGATGTGTGTTCAGTATTTCAAATGTTTTGATTCAGTCCAGCATCAATTCATTTGGATCAATCGCTATGGCAGGAAATACTGCTGCAAGCAACATTGAAGGATTTGTGTATACAGGCATGAATGCTATTTATCAGACATGTCTTAGCTTTACTTCACAGAATTATGGTGCTAGACAAATCAAGCGTATCAAGGTTATTCTGTTTGAATGTCTGGGAATTGTAGCAGTGATTGGTTTGGTGTTAGGGCAGGGTGCCTATCATCTTGGCAGTCTGCTTTTAGGGATTTACTCCAGTGATCCAGAAGTGATTCAATACGGTCTTGTACGTCTTTCTCTTGTCTCAGCTCCTTATTTTCTGTGTGGGCTGATGGATGTGATGACAGGAGTGATGCGAGGTTTGGGTTATTCCATTATGCCTATGCTAGTTTCATTGACAGGGGCATGTGCTTTCCGTGTTGTCTGGGTTTATACAATTTTTCAGATGAATCGAACATTGAATACACTTTATTTATCTTATCCAATCTCATGGATGTTAACATTTGGTGCTCATCTTATGTGTTTCCTGTTTGCTTATCACAAACTGAAAAAGAAAAATATGGATACCATTTAAAGGAATTTCTGCAATTCCTTTTCATTTTGTATTTTGATAAAATAGAAACAAAACTATGCGGGAGGAATCTTTATGAAATATGATTTTACGACATTGATTGACCGTTCAAACCAGGGATCTTTTAAGTGGAATGGAATGAAGCGCCTTTATCCTGATGTTCCATCAGGAATTGTGCCGTTTTCTGTTGCAGATATGGAGCTGAAAAATCCACCTGAAGTAGTAGAAGGGTTAAAGAAATATCTGGATGAGGCAATACTGGGGTACACAGGTCCTACCGAAGCGTATTATGATGCGATTGTACAGTGGATGAAGCGCAGACACAACTGGAACATTCAGCCAGAATGGATTGTCACATCTTCTGGAGTTGTCACTGCATTTCAAGCAGCTATTAAAAGTGTGATTCAGCCAAAAGATGGAGTTATTGTACTTTCACCTGTCTATTACCCGTTTTATAGTGCCATCAAGCGCTTTGGGGGAAATACGGTTTGTGTTGAGCTTTTGAATGAATGCGGAAAGTATTCAATTGATTTTGAAGCACTGGAAGAAGCCTGCAAAGATGACAACAACAAACTACTTCTGTTCTGCAGTCCTCATAATCCTGTAGGAAGAGTTTGGACGAAGGAAGAGCTGGAAAAGATTGGAAAGCTATGTCTTGATTATGGTCTGGTGATCATTTCTGATGAGATTCATCATGACTTAGTGCTTTCAAAGGCCAAGCATACAGTTTTTGCGACACTTTCTGATGAGCTGGCACAGCGTATGATTGTCTGTACATCACCATCAAAAACATTCAATCTGGCAGGAATGCAGACTTCCAACATTGTCATTCCGAATGAATTCTTAAGAAAAAACTTTTCGAATGCCTTGAATGAGATTTCTAAGTCGGGACTCAATGCATTGGGCTATAAGGCCTGTGAGCTGGCATACAATTATTCTGAACAATGGCTGGACGAATTATTGAAACTGATTGAGCATAACTGTGAACTAGTCTGTAAATGCATGAACACTTATTTTCCAGAAGTTGTTGTTTCGCCGCTGGAGGGAACTTATTTGCTTTGGCTGGATTTCAGAGCATTTGGATTAAGCAAGGAAGCATTGGAAGAAAAGATGATCAAGGAAGCTCTTTGGTTTACAGATGAAGGATATCTGTTTGGTGAAGCAGGTATTGGATTTGAAAGAATCAATCTTGCCTGCCCGAGCTGGGTATTGGAAGAAGCATTGATTCGTTTGAGAAAAGCATTTGATCGAATATAGAAAGAACCTGACTCAGGTTCTTTTTCTGTAAATAAATGCAGTAGAGAAAGGAAAAAACCAATGAGGCATTATCATTTTCGAATGAGAGAAAAATAAGATTCATTGAGTTTGCGGTTGTCAAGAGAAAAGAGTTTTGTTATAATACTAGGGCATATAAGAAAGGAGAAAGAAAATGCTGGATATTTTAATTATTGTTGTTGCTGTTGCACTAATACTTCTTTCTTTACTTCAGGGTGGAAAATCTGATGGCATCAGTGGAGCTTTCACTGGAAGCGGTGGACTCAATCTGTTCCAGAATGTCAAAGAACGCGGTCCTGAAAAAGTCATCGCACAGTTGACTTTGATTCTGGGTGTGGCATTCTTTGCACTGATTATCCTTAACAGAGTATTATAAAAACAGTGGCCTTCGGGCCTTTTTTCATACTTGAATCAAAAAAACGAATCTTAATAGAGAGGAGGGATACGGTGAATCATCAGGAAGTATTGAATTTGGTTACGTTGAAATCAGGAAAACTGGATGTGCATAAGATGATGAATGAGCTTCAGCTTAGCAGCACTGAGGAGTTTATCCGGCTCAATAAAATGTTGAATGAGTTGGAAGATGAGGCTGAAATCGTCAGAAATTCCAAAGATTGTTATTGTTTATTAAAAGATTTAAATATGTACAAAGGGGTACTAAGCGTCAATCGCAAAGGGTTTGGGTTTGTCGATTTGGACGACATAAGTATTTTTATTCCTGCACGAAATATGGAAACAGCCATGAATCAGGATGAAGTCGTTGTACAGCGGACAATCTTTCCTGATGGAACTGCAGAAGGCAGAGTTGTCCGTATCCTAAAAAGAAATACATCTGTTCTTGTTGGGACATTTAAGGGTTCTAGACAGCTTCATTTTGAACCAGATGGCATTCATCGGGATGCATGGGTCAGAATTAAAAATCAGTCAATGTTTCAAGTTGTTCCAGGAACAAAAGCCATTGCAAAGATTCTTCGTTATGGTGAGCCTATTGTAGCTGAAGTGACGGAACTGCTGGGGCATGAAAATGATCCTGGAATGGATATCACCTCTGTGCTGCTTGCCCATGGAATTCCTATGGAATTTCCTGAAGCAGTGCACATGCAAATGAAGAGCTTTGATTATCATGTCACTATCAAGCAGAAGGAAGGCAGAAAAGATTTAACAGATCAGCTGATTGTCACTATTGATGGAGCAGATGCCAAAGATTTGGATGATGCCATCAGTCTTGTAAAAACAGAAACAGGCTATTGTTTAGGGGTGCATATTGCAGATGTGTCTTCCTATGTTGAAGAAAATACACCTTTGGATTTGGAAGCACGAGAACGCGGAACATCTGTGTATGTAGTAGACCGAGTGGTGCCGATGCTGCCTCCATTTTTATCCAATGGGCTATGTTCTTTGAATCCTCATGTAGAGCGTTTAACAGTCAGCTGTGAAATGAATATCGATGAACAGGGAAAAGTGATAGATGCACAATTGTTCCCTTCTGTGATTAAAACATCTTATCGTTTGACTTATGAAGGTGTCAATCGTGTGCTGGATGAGCAGGAAGAAGAAAAAGATGAAAAACTAAAACAAATGCTTTTTCTGATGAAAGAATGTGCGCAGAAAGTTCGTGCTCAGCGTTATGAAAAAGGAGCCATTGACTTTGAACGTGATGAAGCCAAAATTCTGGTAAACGAAGAAGGCAATCCAGTTGATATTGTCTCAAGAGTGCGCGGTGAAGCAGAGCGCATCATTGAGGATTTTATGATTTTGGCCAACGAAAGTGTTGCAAATCATACAAAGTGGTTAGAAATACCTTCTTTATATCGTGTGCACGAAGCACCAGATGCAGAAAAAATACGTCATTTATCAGGAATGACACGAGTGTTAGGATATATCATCAAAGGCAGTGCTCAGTCCATTCATCCGTCTGTGCTGCAAAAATGTCTGGAATGGTTCAAAGACCAGGAAAGCTTTCCAGTGATTTCAGCCATGATGCTCAGAAGCATGTCTAAAGCACGCTATGACGCTAAATGTTTAGGCCATTTTGGATTAGGATTGGAAGAGTACACTCATTTCACATCTCCAATTCGACGTTATCCAGATTTGGTTGTCCATCGTATGCTGCATAAATACAGTTTTCAAGGGGAACTGGATTTGACAAAACGTCTCAATGATGAGATATTGCTGGAAGAAATAGGCATTACTTCCAGCAGAGCAGAACGCCGTGCAGTTGAAGCAGAGCGTGATGTAGAAGATATGAAAAAAGCTGAATATATGGAAAGTTTTATTGGAACTGTACATGAAGGCATCATCAGTGGTGTGACTCAATATGGCTTGTATGTTCAGCTGGAAAATACAGTGGAAGGACTTGTGCGTGTCAGAACAATGGAAGATGATCACTATTTCTTTGATTCTGATTCTTACAGTCTAATGGGAAATACCACAGGCAATGTTTATAGAATTGGTGACAAAGTCAAAATCAAAGTGTTGAGTGCAGATAAAAAGAAACGTGAAATTGATTTTATACTGCTGAAAAAACAAAAAAAATCACCAAAAAGACAACGGCTTGAAAAGGAGAAACAGGCATGGAAAAAGAAAAGACGATCTCACTAAATCGAAAAGCGTCGCATGACTACTTTCTGGAAGACCGCTATGAAGCAGGTCTTGTGCTGACAGGGACAGAAATCAAGTCCATTCGTCAAGGAAGAGTACAGTTCAAAGATGCTTACATTAGTTTCATCAATCATGAAGCTTATATTAAAGAGATGCATATTTCTGCCTATGATCACGGCAATCGCTTCAATCATGATGAAACAAGAGAAAGAAAGCTATTGCTTCATAAAATTCAAATCATGAAGCTGGAAAACAAGGTCAAGCTGAAAGGATATACCATTGTTCCAGTTCGTTTATATCTTTCTAAAGGACGTGCTAAACTTGAAATCGCCCTTGCTAAAGGGAAGGACAATGCGGATAAACGCGAAGCTGCAAAAAAACGAGATGCACAAAGAGAAATTGAAAAGGCAATGAAGAACAGTTATTAGACTTCATTGTCTTTTTCTTTTAGTGTACAATGAACAAAAGGGGAAAAACAGATATGTGTGAAACAATTGTGAGATGTCCTATGTGTCCAAATCATTGTGATGTAAGAAGACTTAGATGCATTCGAGGCAGACAATGGCAGGCAAGACAAAGAGCGCGTATGGTCACTAATTCAGTGCAGAAAACAGAAAAAACAACGCAAAAAACAGAACAGAAATAAAAAAGAATCTATTTAGAGTGGAATTCTACTTGAAATAGACTATTTTCTACTGCAATTGAGTTTTTTATGGGATGTATATATGATAATTTGTAAGTGAAGAAAGGAGAATCTTCATGGAAAAAAGATTTGGAGATTTGCTTCAGGAACTTAGAAAAGAAAAAGGATGGACTCAGCAGCAGCTGGCAGATGTGTTAAATGTAACGAATAAAACAGTCTCTAAATGGGAAAGAAATGAAACATATCCTGAAACTGCAACTTTGATTGAAATATCGAAACTGTTTCAAATCAGTATTGACGATCTTTTGAATGGCAGAAAAACAGAATCTGAACAATCGGAAACAGTGTTTGTTTCTAATCAGAGTGATTTGATGACTCAATGGAGCATCACAAAGGCAGAACTTTTTTCAAAATGCACAGCAGTACTTGGACTTTCTGGATTTTATGGCATCTATTTTCTGACAAAGACATTTGTTCCATCATTTCTGCTTCTGACCTGTTTTTTGCTGGTATCATTTGCATTTGTGCTCTTTAAACGAGAAAAAATTAAAGTGTTTACAGGAAAGAAATCTACTTTAAAAGATTATGCAGAATGGGTTGGACTTGTTTTGGCAATGATACTTCTTGTGATACCTTGCATCAATTTTCCTGTCGAGCTATCTTCTCTTGAACTGTTTGAAACGGTCTGGACTCAAGGGATGCTGCCTGATTTTTATCAGAACAATGGGCAGCTTTACATCACCACTCATTTGAGCTTTTTGAACTATCTGACCTGGTTTCCATATCTTTTGTCTTTGGCCTTTCTGATGTATCATGGCGTGATTGCTTTCACTGAGAAAAGGTTGACCATTCCTTTTAAAAAATCGTTTGTTTTGGCAGTTTGTCTGGTGGTTTTGGTTTATGCGGGAAATATAATGCAAAATAGTTTTCGTCCTTATGAGATAATGAGCGAAAAAACGTATCAGGCTTACAAAAACAGGTATGTTACGATTGCGGAAGCATTCGATAAACTGCCTGACAACTTGAGCGTGATCGATTCCTCTGTTTTGGATCAGCAGTTAAAAGGAAAAGCACGATATAAAATGTATATGAATGTTGCAGGTTTTGATGATGATACACAAAAAGTGTACTATGCTCAGTCTTTAGAAACGCAGAAAACATGGAGAGTTGGTCGGACTGTAGCAGCATGGGTTTTATCGTGCTTGGGAATTGTCTGGATCAATAAAAGAAAAGAAGTTTGATTTGTTTCAAGCTTCTTTTTTCTTTTTATAGTTCAGCATTTCATAATTACGGTCGTGGTGTATGCCCTTTTCAATAATGCTCCCATCTTGAATAAATCCAGATGATTCAAGCAGATGAATACAGCGCTGATTGTTTTTTTCGGTGTAGGCTTCAATAAGCTGGAAATGAAGTTTATCTGTCAGATAACGATAGACTGCAAGAAGTGCTTCTTTCATGTATCCCTGATTCCAATAATCAGGATGGAGTCCAAAGCCTAATTCGCCGACTGTTTTTTCCTCATTGATGTTCCAGAAACAGATTGTGCCTATTAGTTCTTTTTCTTTGGTTTCAATCGCCCACAATATCCATTTTTTTTTGATCAATGCCTTGATTCATTCTTAGAATGTAGTCTTTTGTATCTTTAGGAGTTTTATCTGGGATGGTATCTGTATATTCATGCAATTGATGCTGAGATCTCAGTTCAAAAAGTGATGTGACATCTTTCAAAGTACATCTTCTTAAAATAAGTCTGGATGTTTTAAGAGTTGGGAAAGAATCAATCGCTTTTTCTTTTTTGATGACGGGAGATAGATATTTGACAGGGACAGCTTTTGTCAGCCAGATTTGATTATCCGATAGATAAAAGGAAAATCCATCTTCATGCATGGCTTTTGCATCAATCTGATAAACGAAAGATTTTCCATGACGTTTGCCAATATGGGCAGCAGTTTGTATGTCTGTTGAGCAATGAACATATTGTCTTTTCATTGGAAGAATTCCAGACTGACTGATAGAGACAACTGCTTTGGTGGATGTACCATGATAAAGAACCGCAGGAGGAATAGCTTCTTTTAATTTCAGGTCAACCTCAATAGAGTGGCCTTGATTTGCGCGGATTTTAGTTTTGGTTTCATCAAATGTGTAGCGCTGCTTGCTGTTGGTTTCAACTATTTTTTCGAGTTCTTCTTTGCTGAAGTCATATTGACGAGAAACTGCCAAGACTAGCTGATTGACATCAACCCATCCCTCTTCATCCATTTCAACGTTAAAGATTTCAGGATGATGACGAAGTATTTTTGCAATGAGTCCATATTTACTCATGAAATCAGCCCCTTTTATTCATTCATAAATTGTACAGTGAATCAGTTCTGTAACACTCTTGTACTTTCTACTATACGAATTATAGCGTTATTAACAACATTGTGTAAATCAAAAATATTGGATTGAACAAAGCTGCTGAAAAGTTCTTTTGTGTGGAGGAGCTAATGAAAAAATAGACGAACCCGTAATCATATCAAAAGACTGCTTTGTTTTAAGGGTTATGTATATATGCTGATCTGCAACTGGAAAACTATTTTTTCAGGTATGCATTTTAAGTGCGAGTTGAGTTGCAGCATAAAGCGCAAAGTATTTTTTATTTGAAGTTTGGCTTTATCTATAAAAGTATCGATAAATTTATTGATAAATACATTGATAGTTTTGGTTGTTCAGCATATACTATTATTGAGGTGATAACATGTCGATTAGAAATATTTTGAATGGCACTGTGCCTATTTCTTGGTTTAACCAAGGGAAGGCTGGTAAGATTTTCGAATCTGTGCGAGGTGAAGGACCAAAAGTTGTTATTAAAAACAATGTTCCTGAATGTGTCTTAATGTCTCCTGAAGAATATATTCGTTTTGCCGATGAAATTGAAGAAGCACGACTGTTAAAAATGGCTGTACAAAGAATGACTGGTTTTAATCCAGAGAATACAGTTCCTGCCTCAGAAGTTTATGCCCGTTTTAATATTAATCAGCAGGAAATTGATGCTATGGATGAGGTTGAGTTTGAATAATGACTTGGAAAATTGAGTTCATTCCTGAAGCCTTAAAAGATTTTGAATCCCTTGATGGAAGCCAAAGGAAACTTGTCGTTAAAGCTTTGAATAAGGTTTCTCTAAACCCTTTACCAGAACAGCTAGGAGGGTATGGGAAAACTCTTGGAAACCATTCTGACACAAACCTTCATGGATTTCTAAAAATAAAACTGCGATCAAGTGGAATCAGAATTGTCTATCAGCTCATAGAAGTGAATGGCATTATGCTGATTATCGTCATTGGTTTAAGAGCAGATAACGAAGTCTATGATATTGCTGACAAAAGAATTTGATTAAATGATATTTACTTTAAGTGGTAACATTCACAAACTAATTTAAATATTTAAAAATGCCGGACTGTTTTGTCCGGCATTTTCTATACAGTACATATGATTTTGAAATTGGTGGAGTCGATGAAAAAATAGACGAACCTATCATCATATCTAAGGATTGTTTTGTGTTGAAAGTAATCTATGGATCACAATGAAAAAACGCATTCTATACTAGAATGCGCTGTATAGAGTCAGGACAATAACCAGTCAATGACATGAATGACTTTGATACCATTGTAATTACCAGTACTGAATTGGTCCAGAGTAAGCACGATTTTTTCATAGTTATCTTTGATTTTTTCTAATGGTGCTACTTCTCGTTTGAAAGTTGATTCAGATGTTAAATCTGCTGTAACTTGAAAATAAGTATATGCTCCCGACTTTTTTGCGATGAAGTCAATTTCTAATTCACCTAATCTTCCTATATTGACTTGATATCCTCTTCTTAAAAGTTCAAAATAGACAATATTTTCAATTGAAAAGCCAAGGTCATACTTCTTCTTTGCAAGAATATGATTACGAAGTCCTAAATCGACAATGTAATACTTCTTATTCGATTTAAGCAATTGCTTGCCGGAGATGTCCATTTGTTCAACAGAGTAAAAGAGATAGGATTCACAGAGTGCTTCCACATAATCGCTGACTGTATTTGGAGAAATACGACGTTCATTTGAAATAAAATAATTAGTGATTCCACGTAATGAAACAGGACTTCCAATAATACTGGAACAGTATTTGGAAATAGATTTAAGTAAAGCAACATCAGTGATATTCTTTTCTTTGATGCCTTCCTGTTTGCGGTTCATTCTTTCTTCAATATCTTTTAGAAGAACAGTGTTGTAGATGCCTTCTAAGTACATGTCTATCTGGTTTTGAGATAAATCGAATTGTGTTAAATATGGTAGTCCCCCAGTTTCCATGTATTTGCGAAATGATTTTGCTTCATCTTCATTTTGTAGAGAATGGTATTCTTTGAATGACAAAGGCAGCAATGGAATTTCAATATATCGACCTCTTAGATTTGTTGCAAGCTGGCCTGAAAAAATGTAAGAGTTTGATCCAGTGATATAAATATCGATATTACCTTTTACAAATAAGCTATCAACTACCTTTTCATAATTTGTAACCTGTTGAATTTCGTCTAAAAAGATATACATTGTTTTATTTGGTATTAATTTTTCAGTGATATATGAGTACAGGGTTTTGTAATTGATGAGATCTTCTTGTTCCAGTGCTTCAAAGTTGATTGCTATGATTTGGTTTTGTTCAACACCTGTATCAAGCAAATGTTTTTTAAACATCTCAAGTAATGTTGACTTACCACATCGTCTAATGCCTGTGACAACCTTAATGATATCTTTGTTTTGCCAATCTTTCAGCAAATTCATATATTCAGCTCTATAAATCATTGGGAACCTCCTGTTTTATGTTTTGATTTTAGCACAAAAATAGAATAATTTCAATTTTGTTCTTGAATGAGAACAAAAATATTGAATTGTAAGATTATTCATATTAGAAATGATTCATAAAAAAGAGACCACCATTGTGATCTCAATTTAGTAAATTACAGTACATGTGATTTTTAAATTGGTGGAGCCGATGAAAAAATAGACGAACCCGTAATCATATCTAAAGATTGTTTTGTTGTTCGAGTCATTTATGAACAATAATAAAAATAGACGAAATGCATAAAATTTTGCTCCGTTAATCAATGAAAGGTAAGATAGTTGGAATTAGAGTTAAAAATAACTAATGAAACTACATGAGATGGAAATATAATTCCAAGTATTTTCAAAATATTGAAAAGATAGCTTATTTTAAATCAAAATATGCAATAGTTGCGCATAATTTTTGAAAGAAATACGCAACTATTGCATGTTTATTTATAAAATGTCATAATAAACTCAGAGGTGAATGAAAATGACATTAAAGCAGCTTCGTAAACAAAAAAAGTTAACGCAGGTTGAATGTGCCAAATATCTTGGAATTCCTGTTCGTACTTATCAGAATTATGAAACGGATGAGTCGAAATCAACATCCATGAAATATGAATTTATGATTCAGAAATTAGAAAAGTATGGGTTTGTTGATGAGACACATGGTATTTTGAGTGTACAGCAAATTAAAGATATATGCAGCGAGATTTTTTCTGAATTCGAAATCGAATATTGTTATTTATTTGGCTCATACGCCAAGGGGAAAGCAACCGAATTAAGTGACGTGGATTTGTTAGTTTCAACCTCAATCTCAGGGATACGTTTTTTTGATTTGGTTGAATCTCTTCGTGAAGGGTTGAAGAAAAAAGTTGATGTTTTGAGTCGTGATCAGCTGAACAACAACCCTGATTTAATAAATGAAATACTGAGGGATGGTGTAAAGATTTATGGATAACAAGAAAGATAATTCGTATTATTTGAAGAGAATTATTAAGGATCTGGCATTTGTAGTTGAACATACAAAAGAAATAAATCAAGAACAGCTTGAAAAAAATGAAATTCTCATTGATTCTGTGATGTTCAGGCTCATTCAGATAGCAGAAAATTCTGATAAACTATCTGCTGAATTCAAGGGGTGTTATAACGATATTCCGTGGAGAGCAATGAAGGGGATGCGAAATAAGATTGTTCATGAATATGGAAATGTAGACTTAGCAGTGGTCTACAATACCATTGTCAATGACATTCCGATGCTGCTTGAATTGCTTCAGAAAATTGCATAATAGATTTATAGAAATATAGAGAAGGCAGTAAAATGCCTTTTTTCTTTAAGAGATAAAAA
>JAFQKG010000100.1 GCA_017397025.1 Erysipelotrichaceae bacterium
AGAGTGTTTCTGGATCAATCAGCACAAGCCTTGGCTGCCAGAAAGCACCTATACAATTTTTGATGCCATCAGCATTGATAGCTACTTTCCCTCCAATACTGGAATCAATCTGTGAAAGTGTAGTTGTTGGAATCTGTATCAAATCAATACCACGCATATAAGTAGCAGCTACAAAACCTGCCAGATCGCCAACCACTCCGCCCCCTAAGGCAATGACTTGATCTTTGCGATGGAATCCCTGCTTCAGCATTTCTTTCAGGCAGGCTTCATACCACACAAAAGATTTTGACTGTTCTCCCTGAGGAACGACAAAAAGTACAGCATCTTCCAGTTGAGCCATCAGCTTATCTTTCCACTTCTGAGCAACACCTTCATCTGAAATAACAAAACTTTTGCGAGCAGTATCCAGATAATCTTTAAGGTGATCAATACATCCTCTTTCAAAAACAATTGGATAGCTCCTGTCCTTCAAATCTACTGTCAGTATCATCTTCTGCCTCCAGCATTCACATCACTTTAATAAAGTTTCAAATCCTTGACGATAAATCTGAGTCAAGCGTTCAATTTCTTCTTCACTCATTGTACGTTCATGCGCATCATGTTCAGGGAATGTGTCTTCATGCCAGGCAACGATTTCGCCTTCTTTAATGAAGAAGACAAAAGGTACATACATGTGCTTTTGACCTTCATCATTTTCAGAAAGCACTTCACTCATCACCTCTACAAACTGAACATATTCAGGATTATCAAATTTTCTTAGTTCACTTTCTCTTGTATGATCAGGTCGTGTATTGATGTAGCTGACAGATGCATCAAACTCTTTAGCTACTTCATTTAAAATCGGCATAGCTTCAAGACACCATGGACACGTTGAAAAGCCCGCATACAAAACAAAAGTCTGTTTATTTTCTATCGCTTGCACTGCTTCATTCATCGTTGTACTTACAAAAACATGATCAGAATCCATAAAATTCTCATAGACACTCATATCGGCTTTATCATCTCCACAAGGTGATAGAACATCACAGCCATGCGATCCACTGCTGGATGAATCTGATGAATCAGGATTTTCCTGTCCAGGCGCTGATGTGCATCCCATAAGCATAACTGTCAATATCAAGACAATAATTTTTTTCATTGATTATCCTCCTTTTATCAAATACTTTGTCCATCTCTGTGAACATTTCCAACTCTTTTCATATTTTACCACACATGATAAAATTAGCCTAATGAAAACTGGTGACAAGATGAAATCAAAAACTCTAGAATATCTATGTACTGTACTCATGATTGTTCTGACATGCTTTGTCAGCTTTCAATGTGATCTGAAAACAGAAAACTGGACAGTTCTTTTACTTCGTCCAGAAAAATACCTCCTCTACCTTTTTGGTACGTTAGGAAGCTTTCTTTTTTGTTTTTTACTATATCGCTTCTCTGTTAACGTGCTGCATCCACTAAAAAAACAATGTTTATTAACTGCCTTGTGCATGCCCTTGTCATTGTTGTTTGTCTTTGATCCTGAATTCCATCCAATTCAAAGCTCACTTCATCTTCTTTTTTCTTATCTGTTTTTCTTCTGTGTCAATGGCTGTTACATTCACTCTTTGTTTATCCTTAGCTTCTCACATAAAAGAAAAACAGATTTTCTTTTTCAGATATATCTGATTATTCTTGCATTATGTGCTGGTCTTTATCTTCGTTTCATGAGTATCAACACGTTGTTTGAACTATGCTTTACCGTTTCCATGACTCTGCTTCTTTCATTTTCTATACGTACGACAGAAAAAAAACATATTCAAGAATGATTAAATAGGTTATACATTACTATTTATATTTATAAAAGCGAAGCTTCAGTATGTACATGAGCTTCGCTTATTTTTTTAAATCAATTCAAAATCCACTAATTAGATGGCTTGCCAAACTGAATTTCATCAGACAGTCTCCCCACTTTGTTCAAATGCTTCTTTAGAATCAGCAGTCCCAAGAGCAGAATACTTGGAAAAACAGCCCCTGCCAGCAAACCAGTTTTTAAATATCCCTTTGACACCGCAGAAATTATCCCTACCATAGCAGGACTAATCATTGCACCGAAATCTCCGGCAAGTGCCAGAAATGCAAACATTGCTGTTCCGCCATCGGATATGATTTTTGATGATATGCTGATTGAACCTGGCCACATTATGCCAACAGCCAATCCACAAAGTGCGCAGCCTGCAAGTCGAAGAACAGGCAATGTCGATAATGAAGCTGCCAAATAGCAGGCAGTACACAAAATCCCACAAAGAATCATCACTTTAATCAAATCAAGCCTTTCACTATATTTACTATACATTATACGTGATATTCCCATCAGCATAGCAAATAGACACGGTCCTGCCAAGTCACCGATTGTTTTGGACACTCCAATGGCAGACTCTGTAAATGCCGAAGCCCATTGAGCCATGGCTACTTTTGAAAGTCAAAAACAGCATCGGTATAAAATTTGCTGAAATAGCTTGTGTAACAAACCCTAGATAACATGCTGTTAATGTCTTACGGTAATTTTTCTGATTTGCCATAACGAGTCTTTTATTAAATTATTGGACCTGATATTCATCATATTATTCATATCAAAGAAAAGGCACAGCAAACCAAACCGCTATGCCTGCAATCACATATTTCTTACTGAAGTGATTTTAATAGCTATAGGCTTTCCAGCATTGTCAATGCTGCATCAATGACTTTGTCCATATCATAGTACTTATACGCGCCAAGACGTCCGCCAAAAATCACATTGCCTTCTTTTTCTGCAAGTTCTGCATATTTAGCATACAACGCAGTATTTTCATCATCATTGATTGGATAATATGGTTCTTTTCCTACAGACCACTCAGAAGAATATTCACGAGAAATAATCGTAGTTGGCTGTTTGCCAAATTCAAAATGTTTATGTTCAATAATACGTGTATATGGTACTTCGCGATCTGTATAGTTGACTGCCGCATTTCCCTGGAAGCTTTCTATTGGAAGCTCTTCTGTTTCAAAGCGAACACTGCGGTATTTCAGCGGACCAAACTGATAGTTGTAGTATTCATCAATGCATCCAGTAAAGATTGTCTTTTCTGCAATTTCAGGATTTTCCTTAATGAATTCAAAATAATCTGTGTTCAGCTTCACTTCTACCCCTGCTAGCATCTTTTCAACCATAGCAGTATATCCGCCCATTGGAATTCCCTGATAACGGTCATTAAAATAATTGTTGTCGTAGGTAAAGCGGCAAGGCAGACGTTTGATAATAAAGCTAGGCAGATCTTTGCAGTCTCTTCCCCATTGTTTTTCTGTGTAACCCTTAACCAGCTTTTCATAGACATCACGTCCCACCAAAGACAGTGCCTGTTCTTCCAGGTTTTTTGGTTCTGTGATATTGAGATCTTTGACCTGTTTTTCAATCATGTCTTTCGCTTCCTGCGGCGTTCTGATGTTCCACATTTTAGAGAAAGTATTCATATTGAATGGCAGGTTATACAGTTCATCTTTGTAAATCGCAATTGGAGAATTCACAAAATGATTGAATTCTGCAAACTGATTCACATAATCCCAAACCTTTTTGTTAGAAGTATGAAAAATATGTGCTCCATACTGATGCACATTGATACCGCTCATTTCTTTGGTATAGACATTTCCGGCAATGTGATCGCGCTTGTCAATCACAAGGCACTTTTTTCCCTGCTTTGAAAGTTCATGAGCGCAGACAGCACCATAAAGTCCTGCACCTACAATCAAATAATCAAACATATCATCACCTATATTTCTTTATTAATTTTACACTAAAAATGACAAGGTTTCAATTTAGTGTTCTTTTCCTCCAGTGAGTTTAAGATCTTTATCATAAAGTACAACAGCACGAAGCGCACAAACTAATCCCCGAACAATGTCATCCAGCTCCATACTAGGATATTGAGGCTTATCTAGTGTCTGTATAGGCAGGAAAGGAATATGAATAAACCCTGCGCGTTTTTCTGAAAACTTTGTATGACACAGATGAAGTACACCATACATCACATGATTGCAGACAAATGTGCCTGCAGTATTCGATATAGCTGCTGGAATGCCTGCATCTTGTATTGCTTTGACCATAGCTTTTATTGGCAGTGTAGCAAAATAAGCCGCAGGCCCATCTTGTACAACCGGTTCATCAATGACAACCTTGCCATCATTGTCGGCAATGCGTGCATCATCGATATTGATGCCTATTCTTTCAACAGTAATTTCTTTTCTTCCCCCAGCCTGCCCTATTGAAACAATGAAATCTGGATCATGTTCCATGATGGCTTCTTCAATCACTTTTAGAGATTTATGAAATACGGTTGGAAGTATTAATGGAATGACCGTTGCATTTTCTATTGCTTCAGGCAAGCGCAGTACCGCTTCTGAAGCAGGATTAACAGATTCTCCTGCAAAAGGATCAAATCCAGTGACTAAGATTTTCATGAAATCACCTCGTTATGATTGTAGCACTATTTGCCCACAAAAAAGGAAGATTCATCAAATTATTCCTCAAATTCGTAAAGCACTAAAACAAATCCAAGGATTTTCCCTTGGATTTAAATTTATTCTTTTACAAGTTCCCCATTCACAAATACCATGGATACTGTATCCAAAATTTCAAATGGACTTCCATCAACAATCACTAAATCAGCATCTTTTCCCACTTCTATTGAACCAACACGGTCTTCAATTCCTAAATGACAAGCAGGATGAATAGTGATGGCTTTCAGTGCTTCGATAGGTTTCATCCCTGATTGAACAGCCAGTCCAGCACACATCGCCAGATACTGCTGAGGAACAACTGGTGCATCTGTAATGATGGAAATTGGAATTCCAGCATTGGATAGTGCTGCAGGAGCTTCAAAATCCAAATTCTTGCATTCAAACTTGCTACGAGAATGCAATGAAGGACCTACAGCCAGCCTGAACTCTTTTTCCTGCGCCAATTCTTCAGCAATCAATGCTCCATCAGTAACATGTTCTAACGTCATTCGCACATCAAATTCCTTCGCTATGCGAATTGCTGTAAAAATATCATTGGCCTGATGCGCATGAGCTTTTAAAGGAATCTCCTTATGAATGACAGGCAGCATCGCTTCCAGTTTCATATCCCACTTTGGCATTTTTGTTACATTTCCTTTGGCGGCCTTTTTCTTTTCATCGTATTCTTTCGTTTTGATGAGCAGTTCTCTGAGTTTAGCTGCAGTGGACATGCGACTAAAGTTGTTTTTGTCCTTGTAGCAGCGCTTTGGATTTTCACCAAAGGCACATTTCATCGCAACACTTTCTTTGATCAGCATATCATCCACACGATGTCCAACTGTTTTCATTGCACAGAATGTTCCACCAACCACATTCGCACTTCCAGGACCCGTTCCTACAGTAGTCACACCACCTAAAGCTGCTTCTTTAAATGTGATGTCCATTGGATTGATTCCATCAATCCCTCTTAAATGAGGTGTCAGAATGTCTGTAGTTTCATTGGTGTCATTGCCTTCAAATCCAATGGAACTTTCCTGCATTCCCAAATGCGAATGAGCATCAATAAAACCAGGAAAGATGTTTTTTCCCTGCGCATCGATGATTTCCCAGTTTGCTTCAGGCTGGATATCTTTTTCTATTCGAATGAACTTTGTTCCTTCAATCAAAAGATCAAGAATTTCAGGTTCATCTTTTGTCATTGTATAAACTAATCCATGCTTTATCAGCTTCATTTTATGCCACCTGCTTTCCATCAATATATGTCGCAATCACTTTTGCAGTACTTTCAAACACACTGCCATCCATGATAACTATATCTGCATCTTTTCCAACTTCCAATGAACCCACACGATGAGCAACCCCTGCATGTTCAGCAGCATTAATGGTAATAGCTTTTAATGCATCAAATTCCTTCATGCCATCTTTCACTGCCAAGCCTGCACATAATCTTAAATATTGCTGAGGAATCACTGGTGCATCTGTGATGATAGAAACATGACATCCTGCGTTAGCAAGATCACCAGGTGTTTTAAACGATTTGTTTCTTAACTCAAATTTAGAACGATGTCCAAAAGAAGGTCCTACTGCCAGCATCACTTGTTCTTTAGCCAAATCATCCACAATCAAGCTTCCATCAGTGACATGTTCTAAAGTTAAGCGAACATTGAATTCTTTTGCAATACGCAGTGCTGTAAAAATATCATCAGCACGATGTGCATGCACTTTCAAAGGAATCTCACGATGCAGTACAGGAAGCATCGCATGAAGTTTCATGTCAAAGGCAGGTTTTTTGCCCTTATCTGATGCCTGCAGTTTAGCATCATATTCACGTGTCTTAAATAGAATCTCTCTTAATTTTGAAGCTGTTGCCATACGACTGCTATTGTTTTTGTCTTTGTAGCAACGCTTTGGGTTCTCACCAAAAGCACATTTCATGGCAGCACATTCATTGATGACCATATCATCAACACGTTTGCCAACAGTTTTCATGGTAATAAAAGTTCCTCCCACTACATTCGCACTTCCAGGTCCTGTACAAACCGTTGTAACACCTCCTTCACGTGCTTCCTTGAAGGATATGTCCATCGGTTCAATGCAGTCAATGGCACGAAGATGAGGAGTCAGAATATCTGTCATTTCATTGGTATCATTGCCTTCAAAACCTATCCCGCTTCCTGATGTCCCCAAGTGAGAATGTGCATCTACAAAGCCAGGATAAACATTGTATCCTGAAGCATCTATGATTTCACATTCACTTGGAACATCCAAAAGAGTTCCCATTTTTACTATTTTTCCATTATCAATCAGAATATCCAAGATTTCTGGGTATTCATGCACTGCATCATACACTAATCCATTGCGTATACAAATCATTATTATGTCCTCCTGTACCTTTATTTCTATTTTACACCTGAATGAGCTCTTTTAAAAGCTTTCAAAACTTTCGGTCAATATAAAAATGGTCAGACATATTCTGACCATCAGCTTAATTCATCAAGATATTTTTTGTTGGAAAGAGTCAAAAGAACTGCAAGTACGGCTGTCATCACACCTATCCAAAACAGGTGATAACTTGTTCCATACTGATAAATAA
>JAFQKG010000008.1 GCA_017397025.1 Erysipelotrichaceae bacterium
TCACCTCCTTCTGTTTACGGAGGCTAAGCATCAAGAATATGATAATACAGCAAATTTTCCTCTAGCAAGAGGGGGTGTCTAGGGCACAAAGAGTCCTTATTGACTTTCGAAATATTTAGCATATACTATAAGTGAAGCTAACCAATGTTGCAGCTCACAGTAAACGAAAAGGGAGTGCGGTCACACTCCCTTTTCTGTGCTCCGATGCTTATTCATCTCTGTCGGGCCACTTGCAGATGAAATATTCAAGTACACCTGCTATAACAGAAAGCACCAATGTTGCTAGAACACGCACAGTATCACCTCCTTCTGTTTACGGAGGCTAAGCATCAAGAATATGATAATACAGCAAATTTTCCTCTAGCAAGAAGGGGTGTCTTGAGTATCATTCAGGTTTATGAATTTATGTTTGACAAACAGAATCACATTCTTTATAATACGTTTGAAAATAAGCAATGAAGTGTACAGTAGTCATCTTGTGAGTGTGCTAGAGAGTCTGTGGATGGTGGAAACAGATCATGAAAAGATGATGAATAAGACCATGGAGCTATCGCTGGCCAGCGTTATTGGCAGACTTATCAAGTCACTAAGATGATGCGAGTGATCGCATCATGAATTAGGGTGGTACCACGATGTTAACTCTCGTCCCTATCTGGATGAGAGTTTTTATATTTTAGGAGGAAAAAACATGGAAGTGAATCGTACTGAACAGGAACTTGTCCGTATTCAGAAGATGAATGAACTGAAGGAAAAAGGCATTGAACCTTATGGACACGCATTTGAACGAACTCATCGTTCAGCTGAATTGAGAACATTGTATGGTGAACATACAAAAGAAGAACTTGAAGAAATGAATGTGCGCGTATGCGTAGCAGGAAGAATTATGACAAAGCGTCGCATGGGAAAACTTGGCTTTTTGAACATGCAGGATCGTGATGGTCAGATTCAGATCGTTGTCAACAAAGCTGTTGTTGGTGATGATGTCTATGAAATTTTTAAATCATCTGATATTGGAGATATCATTGGAATTGAAGGTTTTGTTGTAAAGACAAATACAGGTGAACTTTCTGTTAAAGCAGAAGTGTATACTCATTTGTCAAAGGCACTCAGACCTCTGCCTGAAAAATTCCATGGATTGACTGATGTTGAAGAACGTTACAGAAGACGTTATGTTGACCTTATCATGAATGAGGACAGCAAGCGTATTGCATTGCTTCGTCCAAGAATCATTCGTGCAATTCAGCACTATCTGGATGGACAGGGCTTGATTGAAGTTGAAACTCCAGTTCTGCAGCCAATTTTAGGTGGTGCAGCAGCTCGCCCATTTGTAACACATCACAACACATTAGATATGGATTTCTATCTGCGCATCGCAACAGAGTTGCCATTAAAACGTCTGATTGTTGGTGGACTTGAAGGTGTTTATGAAATTGGACGCCTGTTCCGTAATGAAGGTATGGACCCAAGACATAATCCTGAATTCACAACAGTTGAAGCTTATGTGGCATATTCTGATATGGAAGGTATGATGAAGCTGAATGAAGGTCTGTTTGAATCTGTTGCGATGGAAGTGTTCGGAAAGACTGATTTCACATTAGGTGACAAGGAAATTTCACTTAAAGCTCCATTTAAGAGATGGCATATGGTTGATGCAGTCAAGGAAGTTACTGGCGTTGATTTCTGGCAGGAAATGACTCTTGAAGAAGCTCTTGAACATGCAAAGGCACACAATGTTGAAGTTGAAAAGCACCAGATGTCTGTAGGTCATATCATCAATCTGTTCTTTGAACAGTATTGTGAAGATAAGATTACTCAGCCTACATTTGTCTATGGACATCCAGTAGAAATTTCTCCACTGGCTAAAAAGAATCCAAAGGATCCTCGTTTCACTGACCGCTTTGAACTTCTGATTTATGGCACAGAATATTCTAATGCATTCAGCGAACTTAACGACCCAATTGACCAGAGAGAACGTTTCGAAAAACAGCTGGAATTGAAGGCATTAGGTGATGATGAAGCTTCAGAAATGGATGTAGACTATGTAGAAGCTTTGGAATACGGAATGCCTCCAACTGGCGGTATCGGTATCGGTATTGACAGATTCGTCATGTTACTGACAGGTCAGGAAACCATCAGAGAAGTCTTGCTTTTCCCTCACATGCGTAACACTAACAAGTAAAATGTTAAAAAAGCCTTTTAAATAAGGCTTTCTGGGAAGTAGTAAAAGTGGTAAACATGGTTTACTACCCCACTACTACCCCACAAAAATCAGAACATCACTATAAAGACCCTCACTATTTTGAATGGTGAGGGTTTAATTAAAAGGAAAAAATATATTGAATCGATAGTGAGAGGTGCAGATATTTATGATTAGAATCACTGAAAGTATGTTAGTTTTAGATTTGGACAAGACTCTGCTGAATCATGAGAATCAGATTACAGAATACACTTTGAAAGTGCTTGATAAATATCGTGAATGTGGCGGTAAAATTGTCGTCGCAACAGGCAGAGCAATCACTAGATCCAGAAAGTATGTTGAACAGATTCATGCGTGTGGTTTGATTACACTGAATGGTAGTGTCACTTATTACAATGGAGACATCATTGCTCAGACACCAATTGATAAAGACAAGGTTTATGACATGGTACAGCGATTGATGGCAATAGATGGAATGTCGATGGCATTGTGCTATCCTGATTACATGATCACCAGCAATCCTAAATTTGCAGTACCTGGTGTGAATGATTATTGTGATATGAAAGAATTTAATTTGAACGAAATTCAAAACATCAAAGCATTCTCCTCAAATTATGCAGCAATGGATGAAATTGATTATGATTACTATGGATGCAGAAAAATCACCAGTCAGAAAGAAGAAGGATTCCATGTCATTGCCTGCAAAGATGTGGATAAGTTCAATGGAATCAAAGTGTTATGTGATCATTTAAACATCAAGATGGAAAACACCATTGCATTTGGTGATGATTACAATGATTTGAGCATGCTGGAATACTGTGGTATTGGTGTGGCAATGGCCAATGCTTCAGAAATGGTGAAAGATGTAGCCAATGAACAGACACTATCTAATGAAGAAGATGGTGTAGGCGTATGGCTGAATCGTTATTTTGAGTTAAA
>JAFQKG010000101.1 GCA_017397025.1 Erysipelotrichaceae bacterium
AGGCTGATGAATCATGACAGTTGCATTTTCTAGACAATAGCGTTTTCCTTTTGTGCCGCACATCAATAGGATGGATGCCATAGAGGCAATCATGCCCATGCCGATTGTACTGACATCAGATTGGATAAAGTTCATCGTATCTAATATGGCACATCCTGCAGAAACTGAGCCTCCAGGAGAGTTGATGTACAATTGAATGGGCTGATGGTTCAAGGAATCAAGATAAAGAAGCTGTGCAGTGATTACAGATGCAAGAGAATCATCAATAGGTCGGGTACAGAAAACAATTCGCTCTTTTAATAACAAAGAATAGATATCATAAGCATGATCGGAAGGATATCCTTTTTCAATAACGGTAGGGATAATCAATTGACAACCTCCTTCAAAGCATAGTATGCACTGTATATAAAATTATATGAAAAAATGGAATGAAAACGTATTCGTCCGGCTTTTCACAATTGACTTTTTAAAGCTTAAATTCTATAATGTTGATGTGTCATAAGGAGGACTTAATTAACATGACAGTAAAAGTAGCAATTAATGGATTTGGTCGTATCGGCCGCCTTGCTTTCCGTCAGATGTTCGTAGCTGAAGGGTACGAAGTTGTTGCAATCAACGATTTGACTAGCCCTAAAATGCTGGCTCACCTGCTGAAGTATGACTCAGCACAGGGACCATTCACAGGACATACTGTAGAAGCTAAGGAAACTTCTATCGTTGTTGATGGACACGAAATCGAAATCTTCGCTAAGGCTAACGCAGCTGAACTGCCTTGGGGCGAACTGGATGTAGATGTTGTATTGGAATGCACAGGCTTCTATACATCTAAAGCAAAAGCATCTGCTCATATCGAAGCTGGTGCTAAGAAGGTTGTTATCTCTGCTCCTGCAGGAAACGATCTGCCAACAATCGTATTTGGTGTAAACCATGAAACTCTGACTAAGGAAGATACAGTTATTTCTGCAGCAAGCTGCACAACTAACTGCTTGGCTCCAATGGCTAATGCTCTGAATAAATATGCTCCAATCCAGTCTGGTATCATGACAACTGTTCATGCATACACTGGTGACCAGATGACTCTGGATGGACCTCAGCGTAAGGGTGACCTGCGTCGTGCACGTGCAGCTGCAGTGAATATCGTTCCTAACAGCACAGGTGCTGCAAAGGCTATCGGTCTGGTAATTCCTGAACTGAACGGCAAGCTGATCGGGTCTGCTCAGCGTGTTCCTGTTCCTACAGGTTCAACAACTCTGCTGGTTGCAGTAGTTAAGGGTACTGACGTAACTAAGGAAGGTATCAATGCTGCTATGAAGGCTGCATCTAACCCATCTTACGGTTATACTGAAGAAGAACTGGTTTCTTCTGACATCATCGGTATCACTTATGGTTCACTGTTTGATGCAACTCAGACTATGGTTGCTAAGATTGATGACGAAACTTATCAGGTACAGGTTGTTTCTTGGTATGACAATGAAAACAGCTACACTAGCCAGATGGTTCGTACAATCAAGTACTTCGCTGAACTGTAATCTAAACCATACTGACACAAAGAACTCTGAGAAATCAGAGTTCTTTTTCTATGCAGGAGTAAAGCTTTCTTTTCTAATTCTTCTCGCGTACAATGAAGAGGGTGATCATATGATTAGGGCAATGACAGAACAAGAACTAAAAAAAATATATAGAGAATATATGATGTCTGATTTTCCAGAGGATGAGAGAAAACCTTTGAATGTGATTCTACCCAGATTTAGAAAGAAACAAAATCTGTGCCTTTGCTATGTAGAAAAGGATTGCATAAAAGGATATAGCATTTTAGAGTTCAGCGAGAAAAACAGATGTCTTCTCATGGATTATTTTGCAGTTTTGCCTGATGTGCGAAATCAAGGAATTGGAACACGTTTCATGCAGGAGATGAAGGAGTATTTCAAAGACTGGAATGCACTTCTGATTGAATCAGAATGTGCATTTGATGAGATTTCACAAAAGCGCTTGGAATTCTATCAGAGATGCGGGGCTTTTATCAGCCATGAAGTCGTGCATTTGTATCATGTGAATTATGAAATTCTGGCAATACCCTTGAATCAGAACTTTGAACTGGATCAGGTAAAGAAAGTAATGAATGAAATATACGAGAAAATTTACCCAAAAGCATTTCAAAAACTCTTTTTAAGATGGAAGTAAATGATTTGTGTTGAATTTGTGAAAATGTGTGATTGGATAAGTGTGACTTTTGTTGTAGAATAAAAGACGATATGAGAATTGTCCATGATGAAAGGAGAGAGAGAATGAATCAACTTCCAGAAAAACTGATGAAACTGAGAAAGCATTATCGCATCTCTCAGCAGCAGGTTGCCTCTTTTTGTCATGTAGAACTGATGGAATACATGGGCTGGGAAAATGGTCGATCTGTGCCAAATGAGATGCAGATAAAACAGCTGGCTGAATTGTTTCATTTGAGCGTTGAAGAAATCATGAATGATTCTCTTGATATGCCTCTATTAGAAGTAGTAGAGGAAGTCATGGAAGAAATACCTGTTGAAGAAGAAAAGACAAAGGAACATTCTATTGTCAGTGAAGCGGAAAAGACTCAGATCATAAAAAGAATCAGCGATGCTGGCGCGTTGAAAAAACAGACTTCTGAAGAAAATAAGCCATGGCTTTTTTTGAAAGACTGGAGAATCTGGGCGATTGCAGCTGGGGTGTTTGTGCTGGTGCTCGCTCTAGTTGTGATGTTTAGAAAGCCTGAAAATACGTTGAATGGAATAGAGGTCAACAATCGTATCGTGGAAAATGAACGTCTGGCAGCAGGTAAAGATTTTGTGCTTGTTTTGAATGAAGATGGAACAGTAAGTGCCAGAGGGAATAATGATCAGGGACAGCTGAATGTTTCTGAATGGAGTGAAATTGCCCAAGTCAGTGCAGGAGAGGCTTTTTCAGCTGGCTTAAAGAGAGATGGAACTGTAGTAGCTGCAGGAAACAATCGTTATGGTCAAACCGATACACAGCAGTTGGCGGATATTATCGAAATCAGTGCCGGAGCAGAACACTTAGCTGCTTTGAAAGCAGATGGAACTGTTGTTTGCCTTGGAGATAACAGTGAAGGTCAGTGCAAGGTGTCTGAATGGACAAATATTGTTACTGTGTCTGCGTCAAAATCAAGTACTTTGGGCCTGACAGAAAACGGTGAGATTGTTTATGCAGGGAAAATGGATGTTGATGTTGATGATTTCACTTCCTGGACAAAAATAAAAAAACTGTACAATGGTCAAACTCAGGTTCTTGCGTTAAGTGATGAATCGAAGGTGTATTGCACTGCATCATCTGCTTACAATGTCTGTCAGCAGACTGAAACTTGGAAAGATGTCATTTCTGTCAAAACATCTGGAAATCATGCGGTTGCATTGAGTGTCAATGGGCGCCTTTTTTCCAGCGGCGATAATTCATCCAATCAAGGAAGAGTGGATGAATTTAAAAATATCATTTCGATAGCAGCTGGTCCAAATTTTACAGTAACATTGAGTCGAAACAATGAAGTCATTGGAACAGGGGAAAATGATTATCAGCAATTTGAAATGCAGGTCATTGAAGAAGATGAGCCGCTTCAAGCTGTCTCTGATGTGACTGTGATGATTGAAAAGGAAGTCCTCATTTCATGGAGTGAAGTATCAGGGGCGGAATATTACACTGTGAGCATTCCTGAAATAGGGTATAGTGCAAATGTGGCGGATCTTAGTGTGCAGCTTGCATTGGATCGCTTTGTGAATGAATCGGTATACACTGTTTCTATAACAGCACTTACGATGGATCACTCGCGGCTTCCATCACAGGAAACACTTGTTTCATTTACATTTTTTGCGCCTGAGATTTCACTGGAACCAACACCTGATTCTGGTGTAATACAAAATCCTCAGCAAGGGACGATTGTCCCAACCCCAACGCCAGAGCCGACTTTAACACCTGAGCCAACCCCAGAAGCAACAGTGACACCGGAGCCAACAATTGAGCCGACACCTGAGCCAACACCGGAGGAAACAGAGGATCCTCAACCGACAAAACAGCCTGAAGACAATCAGGAAGAAGAAATTGAAGCAGAATAAAAGGCGAGATTCTCGCCTTTTGTGTTATTTGGACAATTGTTCAGTGACTTTTTCTAACATGTCTGGGATTTGAATGTGCTGAGGACATTGCACCATGCAGGCTCCGCATTTTTGACAAAGTTCTGATTTTCCTTCCAGACTTGCATATTGTTTTTTTCCGCGTTCCATGCGGTTGTAAATGCAGGCGTTATTTAAAATACGGAAGTTTTTCGGAATATCGACACCGAAAGGACAAGGCATGCAATAACGGCATCCTGTGCAAGGAACCTGTACTCGAGCATCAAAGAGCTGCTTTGCTTGAGCAATCACTTCCATCTCGCTTTTGGAAAGCGGTTCAAATTCATGGAATGTATTCAGATTGTCTTCTACTTGAGCCATATCGCTCATGCCAGAGAGTACACAGTAAATGTTCTCAAAACTTGCGACAAAGCGAAGTGCCCAGGAAGCATCGCTCCATGTTGGATGCATGCTTTGAAAAACTTCTTTGATTTCATCTGGGACATTGGCAAGCTGACCTCCTTTGACAGGTTCCATAATGACCATAGGAATTCCTTTGGATTTTGCCAGCTCATATCCCTTCAGCCCTGCCTGTACATCTGTATCCATGTAATTGAATTGAATCTGGCAGAAATCCCACTCATGAGCATTCAGTATTTCTTTAAAAACAGGATACTCATCATGGAAGCTGAAACCTAGACGCTTGATTTTTCCTGCTTTGCGGGCCGCTTCAGCTCTCTCAAGCAGTTTGAAGTTTTGAATCATTTCCCATTTTTCCTGATCAAGACAGTGCATTAAGTAGAAATCAATGTAGTCAACTTGAAGCTTTTGAAGCTGTTCGTCAAGAATTGCATCAAAGTCTTCTGGTTTTTTAATGTTCCACATTGGAGATTTCGTCACTACATACAAAGACTCTCTAGGTTTTGTCTGGAGCCATTTTCCTAATACAATCTCACTGTTTCCTTCATGATAGGTATAGGCTGTATCGTAATAGTTGACACCTTGTTCATAAGCTTTGTCCAGCATTTTGAAGGTGAGCTCTTCATTGATAGTTCCATCTTCATGAACTGGAAAACGCATGCATCCAAATCCTAACAGAGAAGTCTCTGCGTTTGTTCTTTCAAAAAAACGTTTTTTCATTTCTTCACTTCCTTTATCCATATTATATCATCAAATGTGGAAAAGAATGGAATAATAAAGTGAGGATTCTTTATCAAAAGTGTAAAAAGAAAGACGAAACAAAAAAAATCTGATATACTAATACTGGCAAACCAAAGACAGAAAGAGTAGCAGTAAAACTCTATTCAGAGAGTCCCTGTTTGGTGAAAAGGGAAAAGAGCTGTATTGTGAAGTGCATTCTGGAGGGTCAGTCTGAAAGTAGTAGGACTGGACGCATACCGGCGTTACAGGTTCGAGGAACTGATGTTCAAGAAGAGTGGAACCGCGCTAGATGCGTCTCTTTGCGAGACGCTTTTTATTTGGAGGAAAGTGAAAATGATAAAACTGTACAATACGAAATCAAATAAAATTGAAGAGTTCAAACCAATTAAAGAAAATGAAGTCAGTATGTATGTGTGCGGGCCAACCGTGTACAATCATGCACATATTGGAAATGCACGACCATTGATTGTGTTTGATACACTAAGAAGATTGTTTGAAGCTCAGGGCTTTACTGTTCATTATGCTTCTAACTTTACAGATGTGGATGATAAAATCATCAAGACAGCAAAAGAAGAAGGTGTCAGTGAAAAAGATATTACAACTCGTTACATTGATGCGTATCAGAAGCTGCGCTCTTCACTGCACACATTGCCTTTGTATGCACAGCCTAAAGTAACAGAAACTATGGATGACATTATCCGTTTTATTGATGAACTAGTGAAACTGAATCATGCTTATGAAGTGGATGGAGATGTTTATTTCAGTGTGGATTCAGTGAAGAGTTATGGTG
>JAFQKG010000009.1 GCA_017397025.1 Erysipelotrichaceae bacterium
AGAATCTTAGAGAAAACAAAGTCTTTGAAAAAACTGAAGAAGTTGTATGGGAATGCCGTAACTGCGGTCATCTGCACTATGGAAAAGAAGCTCCAGAAGTATGCCCAGTCTGCAATCACCCAAAGGCTTACTTCATGATTCGGCCTAAAATCTATGAATAAGAAAGAAAAACATGTGCGAATGAAATCACACATGTTTTTTTTTATCTTTTTTTGTTTCGCTTTGAACGAGGTTCAGCTTTTTTCCTGAGTTCCTTTTTCTTTGATTTTTCTTTATGGCAGTTTGGTTTTGTTTTCTTTGGCTTTTCTTTTTTTGTTTTATTTTTTATCGGTTTCTTTGATTCGGTTTCTGTTTTTTTCTCTGTCACATCAGATTTTCGATATTTTTTCAAAAAACCTGGAGCTTCTGAAAGCAGTACTGCTTCGATTGGATAGCCTTTGATGGTTTGTTTTTTCAAAGCTTTGACAATTTTTTTGTCCACTTCTTTTGGAATTTCAACGAAAGTTTCATCCTGATCAATTTTGATTTTGCCAATGTTTGTGCCGGAAAGACCGCTGACTTCAGCAATTGCACTGACTACATGGGCGGCATTGATGTCCTGATCATGTCCAACATTGAGGACAATCCAGCTTGTTGCATCACTTTTAATGACAAGCGAATTTTCTTCCGGTGCTTTGGCAAGTACTTCCATAGAAGACTGTTTGAGAAGGGAAGAAGCGAGTGCTTCTGCCATCTGCTGATAGCTGAATCCTTTGTGGTTCATGTCTTTTAAAAGCTCTGCCACACTAAAGACTGCTGGTTTGTTGAGCATTTCATAAAGCTGCATCTTAATTTGGCTTAGCTGCAGTTCTTTCATTTCGTCTTCTGTAGGAAGTTCCATTTTGGTTAATTTAGAACGAATAAGTGTTTCAATATCACGCAGTTTCGTTCTTTGACGTGGAGTAATAAAAGTAATGGCCAGACCTTTGTTGCCAGCGCGCCCAGTACGTCCAATGCGATGTACATAATATTCAGCTTCCTGAGGAAGGTCATAATTAAAGACAGCATCCAAAGAAGAAACATCAATTCCTCTCGCTGCAACATCTGTTGCAATCAGAAAATTCAGTTTCTTTGCCTTGAAATTATCCATAACTTTAGAGCGTGATTCCTGTTTCATATCTCCATGAATTGCAGCGGCAGGGTATTGCTGTGCAACAAGTTCTGCGCATAAGTCATCAACAGTTTTTTTAGTGTTGCAGAAAATCATAGCCTGAGATGGATTGATCATTTGAATGCACTGCATCAACAGATTCTTTTTGTCTGTGGGCGAACATTCATAATATCTCTGTTCAATGGCTTCAACTGTTAGTGTTTGTTCTTTTAAACGGATTTCAACAGGATTCCTTTGAATGTTTTTTGCAACCTGACGGATTTCTTTTGGCATGGTTGCACTGAATAGAACAGTTTGACGCTCTGCTGGAAGCACATCACAGACATCCAGAATATCATCAATAAAGCCCATGTTCAGCATTTCATCTGCTTCGTCTAAAACAAAAGTATGGACATGTTCAAAGCGTAGAGTTTTTCTTCGAATATGGTCAAGAACTCTTCCTGGTGTTCCAACAATGATGTCTCCTCCTTTTTTTAGGTCAAGAATCTGATGGTTGATGGGCTCGCCTCCGTAGATACAGACAGTTCTAAAACCTTCGATGTATTTGGCAAATTTTCTGATTTCAGATCCTACCTGAAGACATAGTTCTCTTGTAGGACACAGAATCAAAACCTGAGGGCGTTTTTTTTCGACTGGTTTCAGCTTCATCAAAAGCGGTAATGCAAAAGCGGCAGTTTTACCTGTTCCTGTTTGCGATTGACCTAAAACATCTTGATTGCTTAAAAGAACTGGAATGCATTTTTCTTGTATTTCAGTTGGGGTTTCATATCCAAATTCCTCAAGTGCTCTTAATAAAGGAGCACTAAGATTTAATTCATTAAATTTCATTGAACTCACTCATTTCCAGCATGTAGAATACAGTATTTTTACTCAATTGTAAATAAAAGAATCACCCATGCAAAAGTGATTCTTGTGGAACTAGCATTTTAATGACATGATGATGACATGTTAAAGAAATGGAAGTATCAATAAAACTTTCTCCATCACATTGGAAAACTGAAGGATGTTTTGCAGTAATAGTGATTTCTTTCGCTTTGATCATCGTGACTTCTTTCAGATGTTCATGCTTGCCGGCTTTGTATTTGAGAATGAGCTGAAGCATTTTTAGTCTTGGAAGTGCATCTACTATGCATAAATCAAACAGGCCATCCTGTAGTGAAGCGTGTGGAGCAGCATAGAATCCTCCTCCATAGCAGCTGCCTAGCATTGCTGCTGCAAGAGTGACTCTTTTTTCGATTGTCTTTCCATCGGCAACAATGGTCACTTCTGGCTGAACAGGGCGTATAATTTCTCGGAAGGCAGCCAGTACGTATTTGATGCTTCCAGGAAGCGGGTTAGTTCTCATTTTATTGGTGACAACGTGATTAACCTGAGCATCCAGTCCCAATGAGATGCAATTTAAAAATGTACCTTGAGTATTTTCACCTAAATCAACAGGAACGATTTTTCCATCCAATGTGTGTTCTAGCATTTCTTCAATGGAATAAAAAGGTGCCAGCATCTTATAATAATCATTGCCTGTGCCACATGGTAGGATGGCCATGATGCCATCTTTGATGCCTCGTGCTGTTTCGAGTGCTGTTCCATCGCCGCCAACTGCAACAACCACTGTGTCAGAACTTGAATATTGTTCTGCTAGTTCTGTGGCATGATTTGGATATTCTGTGACATGAATCTGATAAGCAAGTTTTCGTTTCTGACAGACAGTTTCAATCAATGAAATCAATTGTTCGCCATTTTTTCTTCCAGAAAATGGATTGATTAAAAATACATATTTCATAAAAATTCCCCATTTCAGTTATTTTAACATGGATTTATGTAGCTGTGAACAAATCCTTGAAAAAAAACAAGAGACGAAGTATGCTTATCTTATACATCTGATGAAGGAGGATGTCATGAAAAGAAAATCGTTTCGTCAGAAACTATTTGCACAAATAGGTCCAGCACGTTTGATTTTATTGACGTTTGTACTGGTGATTTTTATTGGAACTGTGCTATTGATGCTGCCATTTTCAAATGCAGAGAATTCTGCTTCTTTGATTGATCATCTTTTTGTTGCAACAACATCGACCTGTGTTACTGGTCTTGTTCCTTTTACGGTAAGTGAGCAGTATTCTTTGTTTGGAAAGATTGTTGTGTTGTGTCTGATTCAAATTGGAGGATTAGGACTGATGTCCATTATGGCCTTGCTTCTGACCATCACACGACATAAATTAAGTTTTAAAGAAAAGGGTGTTTTGATGGATGCAATCAATCGATCATCTCATCGTGATTTGATTTCATTTTTAAAAAGCATTTTTCTTTACACACTGTTTTTTGAAGGAACAGGTATGCTTCTTTTTGCGTTTAGATTTGTTCCGCAGTTTGGAGTGGCTGAGGGTCTTTTTCAAAGTCTGTTTCTAAGTGTTTCTGCTTTCTGCAATGCTGGGATTGATCTTCTTGGTTCATCTTCGTTGATTGCTTATGCTGATGATATGCTAATCAATTTTACTGTAATTTTTTTGATTATTACAGGCGGATTGGGTTTTGCGGTTTGGTTTGATTTAAGGAATCAGAGTAACGGACTTTGGAAGAAGAAATACTCGTTTCGACAGTTTTGGCGCACTTTGAGTGTTCATACTCGAATTGTACTGATTTCAACCTTTGCCTTGCTGTCTTCTGTGACTCTTATCTTCTTTGTGCTTGAGTATTCTAATCCTATGACTATTGGAACGATGAACTTTCCAAAACAGCTCCTGGTTTCCTTATTCCAGTCGACAACTTTGCGTACTGCAGGTTTTGCGACCATTGACATAGGAGCTTGTACTCGTGCATGTCAATTCATCATGCTGTTTGTCATGCTGATTGGCGGATCTCCTGGTGGTACAGCTGGAGGTTTGAAAACAACAACGGCAGTTCTTTTGCTGTTAATGATTAAAAAATATATGAGGAATGAAAAACAGGCTGTTGTCATGAAAAAATCCATTTCTGATTCAGCGTTTGAAAAAGCTTCTTTGATTACCATGACATACACTATGATTCTGATTGTCGGAATTGTTTTGCTTCTTTTCGTAGAAGAATCTGATTTTCTTTCTTTATCTTTTGAAGCCTTCAGTGCACTTGCTACTGTTGGATTGACTTGCGGCATCACATCTTCTTTGAGTGAATTAGGTAAGCTTGTCATTATCGTGCTGATGCTGATTGGGCGAGTAGGACCATCTACAGTTCTTTTGTCTGTACTAGATAGAAATGATCGCACTTCTTCAGAAGTGCAATATCCAAAAGCTGAAATTTTGATTGGTTAGGAGTGATTGTATGAAGGGAAATAAAACATTTGCTGTGTTAGGATTAGGACGCTTTGGTACAGCGATTGCTGCTGAACTGAGCGAATATGGTTATGAGGTCATTGCGATCGACAGTGATTTGAATTCAGTTGAACAAATCAGTGAAGTAGTGACACAGGCAGTTCGTGCTGATTTTACGGAAATTGATCAGCTGCGTCAGATTGGTGTTCAGGAATGTGATGCTGCAGTTGTTGCTACAGGATCTCATCTTGAAGAAAGCGTACTTGCTGTTATGAACCTCAAAGAATTGGGGGTTCCTACTGTTTTAGCAAAAGCTAAAAATAAAAAATTTGCTGATATCCTTCAAAAGATTGGAGCAGATCGCGTGGTGATTCCTGAAAAAGAATCTGGAGAACGTGTTGCTCGTCAGCTGGTTTCCAGCAACATTGTTGATCTGATTGATCTTGATGATGAATACAGTATTGTTGAAATGAGATGTCCTTTAAAATGGACGAAAAAAACACTAAGAGAATTGAATTTACGCAGTCAGTATGGTATAAACGTACTAGGGATTCGCAAAAGACCAAACGAACGTTTGTCTATTTCTCCATCTGCTGATTATGTTCTTGAAACATCTGATCAGCTGATGGTGATTGCCGACAACAAACTGATTGATAAGATTGAAGCATTGAATAAAGAATAGGAGTGTGCATCATGAGCGAAAAGTTTACGTATCTTCCTAAGGGAGTATGTGCCAGAAGTATGACATTTGAGGTTGAAGGAAATATTATCAAAAACGTCCAGATTGTTGGTGGATGTGCAGGTAATCTTCTTGGAATCTCAAAGATTCTGAAAGGAAAGACTGTTGAAGAAGTCGTTGAAGTGTTCAGAGGAAATCGCTGCGGTGCCAAGCCAACCAGCTGTCCTGATCAGATTGCTCAGGCATTGATTCAGCATTTTCATCTTTAGTCTGGAATAATCGTGCATTTTTGTCTTACCCTAAAAGTGGGTGAGAAGCATGAAAAAACAGATGAATGTTGCACTAGCTATGTATGATGTGGGCATTGAACTTGATATTATTGAGAAGATGACCCAGATTCAGGGAGTGCAGCTGTTGTGGTATTGGATACATTCAAAAGACGAAAGCACAGTTTGATGTGCTTTTTCTTTTCTGTATGATGGGGGTAATTATGAGACAAATACGTTATCTATGGAAAGCATCGAAAGCAGTTCATGGGCGTTTTTCTGCGATTGCACTGATTGTGCTGATTTACACTGTACTGAATCTGCTTTCACCTCTTATTTTTAGTTTTTATATTGACAGTGTTCTTGGAAGTGAACCTGTAACAAATCCATTGTTTCAGTTTCTTGTTGAAAAAGCAGGTTCTATTGATGTGCTTAAAGACAATCTATGGACTGGTTTTGCACTGATTCTTTTTGTGTATGCCTTTGTTTGTCTGTTTCAGTATCTTCGTGGAAGACTCAATGCAGTTGTTGGGGAGAGTGTGACACAGAACATTCGCGAAGAACTGTATGATCATTTGCAGCATGTTCCTTACAGCTACCATGTTCAAAACAAATCAGGTGATTTGATTCAACGCTGTACCAGTGATGTTGATCAGATTCGTCGATTTATCAGTTCTCAGTATTCTGAAATGATTTATTCAGTGTGCATGGCACTGATCGCTTCTGTGCTTCTTTTCTCTATTGACAAGCAGCTGGCAAAGCTTGCAGTGGTAACGATGCCTGTTTTAATTGTGTTTGCTTATTGGTTTTTTAGAAGAGCACAAAAGATTTTTAGAAGTTCTGATGAAGCTGAAGGTGTACTCACAGATAAGCTGACCGAAAGCATTTCTGGTATTCGTGTCATTAAAGCTTTTCATCGTGAAGTCTATGAGATTGAACGTTACGACGAAAAGAACAAAGATTATCTAGAGAAAACATTTGATCTTTTAAAACAACTAGGGCTCTATTGGAGCTTTTCTGATCTGATTTGTTATATTCAGATTCTTCTGGTTGTCTTATCAGGCACAATCATGGCGCATCGAGGAGAGTTGACTGTTGGAAATCTGTTTGTCTTCATTTCATATGAAAGTATGATTCTTTGGCCAATTCGTAATTTGGGGCGTATTTTGGCTGATCTTGGTAAAGTGAGTGTTTCCATTGATCGTCTTTTGGAGATTCTTGAAGTTCCTGTTGAATCACAAGAGGGAAAAGAAGTCAATCTGTTGGGAAACATTGAATTTCAGAATGTCTGTTTTCATTATGAGAATCAGCCTGATGTTTTAAAAGATGTTTCTTTTACCATTCACAAAGGACAGACTGTGGCTATTTTAGGGCCTACAGGGTCTGGAAAAAGCTCACTGATTCATCTGATTGCACGTCTTTATGATCCTGCTTCTGGGAAGGTGCTTTTAGATGGAATTCCAACGACTCAGCTCAACAAACAGCATCTAAGAAAACAGGTTGGACTTGTTCTGCAGGAACCATTTTTGTTTTCAAAGACGATTCAGGACAACATCTCCATCGCAAAGAAAGATGCATCGATTGATGAAATACATGAGGCTGCTAGAATTGCATCAGTTCATGATGTGATCGAAGAATTTGAATTAGGATACAAGACAATGATTGGTGAAAAAGGGGTTACACTCTCTGGCGGTCAGAAGCAGCGTGTTGCCATTGCGAGAACTGTATTAAACGCTACACCGATTCTTATTTTCGATGATTCATTGTCAGCAGTGGATGCACAGACCGATGCAGCTATTCGTGAAGCATTAAAGTCTGTTTCAGGATCATGTACAACTTTGATGATTACTCAGCGTATTGCAACTGCAAAAGAGGCAGACATGATTCTTGTGCTTGAGAAAGGACAAATTACTCAAATAGGAACACACCAGCAGCTGATTGGTGAAAAAGGGCTGTATCAGCGTGTGGCAGAGATACAAAACAGAGGGGAGGAACTTCAGAATGTCGTATGATGAAAAAGAGTATCAATCATCTTCTTTTGACATGAGTACCTGGAAAAAAATCATCCACATGATTCTTCCTTATCGAGGATTGATTTTTGCACTGCTGATTTTGAATATCATGATTGCTGGTTTTGATACACTGTTTCCATTTTTAAACAAAATGGCCATTGATACATTTGCCACAAAAGAGTTCATTGAAACAGAGTTCATTCGTTTTGGAATCTTTTATTTTATCTGCATTACACTGCAAGCATTTGGAGTTTACGCTTTTTTCTGGATTGCAGGACGTATAGAAATGAAGTTTTCTTATCAGTTAAGAAAAGATTGCTTCAATAAACTAAATCAGCTTCCTTTCAGTTATTTTGATAAAACGCCGCAGGGGTGGATTATTGCCAGAATGACAAGTGATGTAGGCAGGCTCTCTGAAATTGTTTCCTGGTCTATGATGGATCTTTTCTGGGGAGTCAGTCTGATGGTGTTTACAACAGTGATGATGCTGAGCATCAACTGGAAACTAGCGATCTTAGTTTTGATGATTGTGCCATTTTTAGCGGTTACTTCCATGTATTTTCAAACACGCATTTTAAAAAGCTATCGTGAAGTGCGTAAAATCAATTCTAAGATCACCAGTGGTTTTTCTGAAGGTATCATGGGTGCAAAAACGACCAAGACGCTGGTTTTAGAAAATGACAATCTAGAAGAATTTCAAAAACATACTTCTCAGATGCGCAAAAGCAGTATTCATGCTGCAACTCTTTCAGCTATTTTTATGCCGATTGTCGTTGGACTAGGTTCAATCTCTACTGCATCTATTTTGTGGGCAGGGGGAAATCAGGTGCTTTTAGGTGTCATTGAATATGGAACACTGCTGATGTTTACACAGTATGCAACTCAGTTTTTTGAACCTCTTCGTCAGATTGCTCGATTGATTGCTGAATTTCAGCTTGCTCAAGCTAGTGCTGAGCGTGTGATTTCACTCCTTGAAAGTCCAGTAGAATTAGAAGATTCGCAGGAAGTGATTGAAAAATATGGGACAGTATTTGCGCCTAAACCCGAAAATTATGAGCGAATTCAAGGAAATATTGAATTTGAACATGTTGATTTCTGGTACAATGAAAGTGAACCTGTGCTGATTGATTTCAATCTGAAAGTCGAAGCCGGCAAGACAATTGCCTTGGTTGGAGAAACTGGGTCTGGAAAAAGTACGATTGTCAATTTGATTTGTCGCTTCTATGAACCTAAAAAAGGACGTATTTTGATTGATGGTGTTGACTATCGCCAGCGTTCTACAGGATGGCTTCATTCTCAGATTGGTTATGTACTTCAGGCTCCTCATCTGTTTTCTGGTACAATCAAAGAAAATATTCGTTTTGGCAGATTGGAAGCCAGTGATGAAGAAATTATCGCTGCTGCAAAAATGGTTCATGCGCATGACTTCATTATGGCTTTTGAAGAGGGATATGATACTGAAGTTGGAGAATCGGGTTCACGTTTATCAACAGGTCAGAAGCAGCTGATTTCATTTGCACGAGCTGTGCTTGCAAATCCTGCCTTTTATGTGCTGGATGAAGCAACGGCCTCCATTGATACAGAGACTGAACAAATTGTTCAGGATGCGATTGAACATACTATGAATGGTAAAACAACATTTGTAGTTGCTCATCGTTTGAGCACAATTGTTTCTGCTGACAGGATTTTAGTGATTTCCAAAGGCAGAATCATTGAAGATGGAACACACCAGCAGCTGATGAATCAAAAGGGTTCATATTATTGTTTATATACACACCAGTTTAATGAACGGCTGCAGCAGCAAATTTTGAAGGGAGAATGTGAATATGCAGTTTGATTTTGTCAAAGAAATGGACAATGGGATTGTAATGGATTATGCAGAAGGGAAATTCATTTTTATTGTCAAGGATTACTGGTCAAAGGAGGAAATTCGGTTTTTGAAGAAAAACAAAGGAATGATTTCTTTGATTGAAAAAGAACAGCTTCCAGTATTTATTGTGCAGATCGAAGAAGGACTCGAAAGCAGCGACTGTGTGTTCACATTAACTCAGGAAAATGATGAATGCCTTTTCTTGCAGAATTATCTGTTTGAAGTTTTAGTGTTTGATGAACAGGGCAATTTAGTTGTAAAAAGAACAGCTGAAGCTGACAAAAAAATGTCATTGTCCATTCGTGAGATTTTAAATCATGTCATCAAAGAAGAAGAGGATGCTTTGGTGGATGCTAAAATTCAGAGGATTTCTGTTTTTGAACCTTTTGAGCTTGAAGAAATGACAGATCTTCATATCAAACTGTAGGAGTCATTATGTTAAGCAGTATTCACCAGCTTTCGAAGCGATATGGCGATAAAATCTGTTTCAATAAAATTAGTTTTACGATTGAAGATCATGACAAGATTGGTTTAATTGGACGTAATGGCTGTGGAAAAAGTACACTTTTAAAAATCATTGCTGGACTTGATCAAAGTGATGAGGGGGAGATTGTACGGAAAAAAGAGTTAAGAATGCGTATTTGTCTTCAAGACCAGATGTTTGATGAAGACAAAAGCATCCATCAGATTGTGTTGGATTCTCTTGTCGATTCAAAAAACAGTTATGAGGCCTCAAGCATTTGTACTCGTTTAGGTTTGCATGAACTTTCAAGGAAAGCTTCTAATTTATCTGGAGGCGAAAAAAGACGTCTTGCCCTTGCCTGTGCATTGGCTGAGCCCTGCGATCTTTTGATATTGGATGAACCAACCAATCATTTGGATCCTTTGATGATTCTTTGGTTGGAAAAGTTTTTGATTCGTTTTAAAGGCGCTATTTTAATGGTGACACATGATCGATATTTCCTTGAAAGAGTCTGTACGAAAATGATGGAGCTGGATCAGGGAGAACTGATGATGACACAGGCCAATTATTCAGCTTATCTTGTGATGAAAGAAAAATTGATTGCTGAACGACAGGCGCAGCATCAGAAGCGTCAAAATTTTCTCAGAAAAGAAACAGAATGGATTCGTGCAGGTGTTCAGGCTCGGAGCACAAAAAGTCGTGCCCGTATTGAAAGATATGAAGTTTTAAAGGCAATAGCGGCACCTCAAGTTCATTCCAAGATCGAATTGAATTTTGATTCAGCACGTCTTGGCGGCAAAACAATCGAAGCCAGAAATCTTGGATATTCCATTTCTGAACGAGAATTGTTTTCACAGTTCAACTATCTGGTGGATAAAGAAGATCGATTAGGAATCATTGGAGTCAATGGCTGCGGAAAAAGCACTTTAATGAAAATTCTTTCTGGTCAAATACCTCCGCAAATTGGTACTGTTGACTATGGAGAAACAGTAAAAATAGGAACTCTTCCACAGGAAACTTCCATTGAGGATCTTTCAATACGTGTCATTGATTATTTAAAATCAGATTCTATAGAAACCAAAGATGAAGTTTTAAGTGCTTCCAGCATGCTTGAACGTTTTTTATTTCCTAAGAACATGCATTATCTGACACTAGCTCATTGTTCTGGAGGTGAAAGACGAAGACTTGGATTATTGAAAGTCTTGATGGAACAGCCAAATATTCTTTTTCTAGATGAACCTACCAATGATCTGGACATTGATACTTTGCAGGTGCTGGAAGAATTTCTGGATGAATTCAAAGGTGCTGTTATTGTAGTTTCTCATGATCGCTATTTTCTAGACAAACTTTGTGACCATGTTTTGATTTTCAATGGATCTCAGATCATTGAACGTCTTGGAAGCTTTAGTGAGAATTTAGAGCTTCTTGCCGTTGAAACGGAAAAGAAACCAAAACCTGTACCTGTTCAGCTTAAGAATAAGCCCAATGGGTTGTCATATATGGAGAAAAAGGAATTAACTGAGCTTGAAAAAAAGCTTCCTGAGCTGGAAAGCAGGATTCAAACTTTAGAAAATCAATTGAATGGTATTTCTGATTTTAGTGAACTCAGAGTGATTTCAGATGAGCTGGATTTGGTTCGAAATCAGTTGGAAGAAGCAGAGCTTCGATGGATCATCCTCACTGAAAAAGCAGAGGAGTCCTGACAGTCATCTAGATTTGTTGTTCATAGCAGAGCTTTGTTTTGTCAATCAGAGTTAACCATGCTATAATAATGACGTTTTTTAGAAACGGTGAAAACATGAAAAAAATTGAAATGCTGATTATTGTGCTGATCATATTTCTTGACCAGCTGACGAAAGGATGGGTTGAATCCTTCCTTGACTTATATGAATCACTGGAATTGATTCCAGGATTCTTTTCTTTGACTTATGCTAGAAATACAGGTGCTGCCTGGAGCATGCTTTCTGGTCAGATGACATTTTTCATTGTCCTGACAACTGTTGTTTTGATTGGATTGATTGTTTTGATGATCAAAACACCAAAAGAAAGCACTTGGACAAGAATATCTTTTACTTTGATTATGTCTGGGGCCATAGGGAATTTTATAGATCGACTGATGTTTTCCTATGTTCGAGATTTTCTTGATTTTATTATTTTTGGCTATGATTTTCCTATTTTTAATGTAGCGGACATTTCGCTTTGCATCGGTGTGGCACTTTTGGCACTGGTGACTTTTCTGGATAAGGAGGAAAGCATTATATGAATCCAATTCAGCTTGTAATCACTGAAGAAATGGCTTCTAAGCGTCTGGATAAGGTGCTTAGTGAAGCGCTTGAGGATTTTTCTCGAAATTATCTTCAGATACTGATTGATGAAAAACTCATTACTGTCAATGGCAAGGTTGCGAAAGCATCGTTCAAATGCAAGTGCGGTGATGTTGTTGAAATTGAACTAAAAGAAACAGAAGAAATCGAAGCAGTTCCACAAAATCTCAACCTTGATGTTGTTTATGAAGACAGTGATGTCATCGTTGTCAATAAGCCAAAGGGAATGGTTGTACATCCAGGTCCAGGAAATCCGGATGGAACACTGGTCAATGGCTTGCTGCATCATTGTACTGATCTTTCTGGCATCAATGGTGTTTTGCGTCCAGGTATTGTTCATCGCATTGATAAAGATACGACTGGTTTGATTGTAGCCTGCAAAAATGACAAAGCTCATGAATCTCTGGCTGATCAGCTGATGCTTAAGACAGCTTCACGCAAATATCTCGCACTGGTTCATGGAGTCATGCCGCATGAATTCGGTACAATTGATGCACCGATTGGACGTGATGAAAAAGATCGTCAGAAAATGGCAGTGACTGCAAAGAACTCTAAGAATGCTGTCACTCATTTTAAAGTGGTTGAACGCTTTCAGGATGCTACATTGATGGAATGTTCATTGGAAACTGGACGTACTCATCAGATTCGTGTACACATGCAGTACATTGGCTATCCAATTGTAGGAGATCCTAAATATTCACTAAGAAAAACAAGAAATGATACTCAAGGGCAGATGCTTCATGCATTTGAATTGACATTTGTCCATCCATCTACGAAAAAGGCGATGACTTTTCATGCCCCTCTCCCTGAGTATTTTGAACAGATTCTGATTGAACTCAGAGAGAAAGGAGCAGCGAAGTGAAAATTGATGATTCAAAAACACGTCTGATGCAGGTTGCAGCATTTTTAATCAAAAATCATAGTTATCAGTTTGTCAGTGTTCAGCAGACAGAACATGAAATTTGGCTGGGCAATAAGGATAATGCTGACTATCCAGTGATTCGCTTGACTTCGCAGCAGTCCTCTGCACTTTATTTTGATAGAAATCGTGTGCTTCAGGTTCATTCTGCAATCTGTCATGTTTTCAAAAGGGAAGCCAGATTACTTCAAATCTGTATCAGTGATGAAATAGGATTTGAAGCGGATGATGAAATTTCAATCGCTGTTATGCAGCGTGATCAGTCGTATGGGTTTGCGATTCAGGATGTTTTTCCGGGGATACAACGTTCCTTGACGCCATTTGACAATCCTCAGCTTGAATATGCAATGATTTTAAAAGAATTGGAACTGAATCAGAAATCGAAAAGCAATCATAAAAAAAGACTATTTGCCTCCAAATGGCCTGTTGCTAGTCTTGCAGTGATGGGAATCTGTATTTTGGTGTTTGCAGCTTGTCATCTGCTGAATCAGTTTCATGAAGATCAGATTTCGTGTGCAATTGCCTTAGGAGCATACTACAAAGCCTTTGTTGTACTGAATCATGACTATTGGAGATTGTTGACAGCTGGTTTTGTTCATGTGGATGTCCTTCATCTTGTGATGAACATGCTTGCACTTTACAATATGGGGCGATTTTGTGAAGAAGTCTTTGGACCTAAGAAGATGCTGACAATTCTTTTGACTTCTATTGTTTCTGGAAGCATGCTGATGCATCTGACTTCTAGAAATACAGTGGGTTTAGGCTTGTCTGCTGGAATTTATGGTCTTACTGGTGCTTTTCTGATCTATGCCTGGTCAAAAGGGTTCTTCAGAAACAAAAGCTTCCAGTATCAGATCAGTAATATTCTTTTCATTAATCTAATGATGAATTTTATGCCTGGTGTTGCAGCTTCTGCCCATATAGGAGGATTGCTCTGCGGTGCTTTGTGGGGACTGGTTTTCTGTGATTTGAAAATAGAACAGCTTCAAAGACATGCCATTGTGTGTCTATTGGCACTGGCTTTGTTTTCAGGCTATAAAGCATATCAGGAAAAAGAGGTTGATCCTGTTTATCCTAGCACAGATATGATGACTGCTGAAATCTACAAATCGATGGGTCTTGACGGTTATGCCGAAAACCTGTTGGCCAATACGTTTCGATATTATTTAGAAATTGAAGGAGAAAGACAATGAAAAGAGAACAGGTCTTAAGCTGGGATGAATATTTTATGGGATTAGCTCATCTTTCTGCATTGCGTTCAAAAGATCCAAGTACTCAAGTGGGTGCCTGCATCGTTGATGAAAACAGAAAGGTTGTTTCCATTGGATACAATGGTCTTCCAATTGGATGTTCAGATGATGATTTTCCATGGGGAAGAGAAGGTGGAATGCTTGAATCAAAATATGCTTTTGTTGTTCATGCAGAACTGAATGCTATTTTGAATTCAACACGTTCTCTTCGCGGCTGCACACTTTATGTTTCTTTGTTTCCATGCAATGAATGTGCCAAGGCAATTATTCAGTCTGGAATCCGCAAGGTCATTTATGAGTGCGATAAATATGCTGCAGAAGACAATGTAATTGCCTCTAAAAAGATGCTCAGAGCTGCTGGTGTTGAACTTGTTCAGCTGGATAAAAAAATCAGTATTGAGGTTAAAATTACAGAAAAATAAAAGTTCAGAAAACTCTGAACTTTTATTTTTGACATCGCTTGATAAAGGTTTTAATGATGTTTAAATGGAATTCATCTTCGATCATGCATTCAGGATGCCACTGAACTCCCATGACTTCATCATTTTGAATGGCTTCAATGATACCATCTGGACTTATGGCAATCACTTCCAGTGTTTTACCAAGATCTTTGACTGCTTGATGATGGAAAGAATTGGTCATAAAGACTTCGTCTTTTTTTCCGAGAAATGAATCCTTTGTTAGATGTACTTTATGTGTTCCTACATTTCTTGCTTCTGCTTGTGAATGACGAAGTTCACTTTTGATAGTGGATGGAATATCCTGAATCAGACTTCCGCCATAGTAGACATTAAGTACCTGATGGCCTCTGCAGATACCTAGAACTGGTTTTTTTCTTGAAAGAAAGGCTTCGATCAGCTTAAAATCCATTTCATCAATGTTCTCTTTGACAAGTTCAGCCTTTTCATGCAGAGGCTCATGAAAATACTTTGCATCAATATCACCGCCGCCGCATACAATCAATCCATCGCAGAGATCAGCAATGTGATCATAATTGTGGTCTTTTGTTGGTACAACGCCAAGATAAGTTCCTCCAGCTGCGGCCACTGCATTCATGTAGGATTCCTGCAGATAATAACCTTGAGTGTTGCGAATAATTGTATCTCTTGCGCTGAGCGCAATCACTGGTTTCATAGTTTTCCTCCGTTGATTTTTTCTGTGTTTTTAAAATGAATTTTTGCAACCTTGTTCAGTTGTTCAAAACCGTGCTGTTTGACAAACTGCATTGCGGATTCATCTGCTTTTTGTCCTCCGCCTTTATGAAAAGTCATTCCATACTTCACTTCCATGTTTTCCCATGTTTTTAAAAACGCATAACGAGCAATCATGCTGGCGCAGGCAACTGCTGGATACTTTGATTCTGCTTTAGTTTCAAAGTGAAGTCCTGTCATGATGTGAGGTTCTGTGCTTAAATAGCGGTAATAGGCAGAAGATGGGGTAAACTGATCAATGACCTTCAGCTCAGGAAGCGGACCAGCTTTCTTTTCAAGATGAAGGTAGGCCTGATTATGAAGTTTGGCTTTGATCTGATTGAGGTTGTTGAAAGGGTGAATCTGATTGTATTTTTCTGGTTCAAGAATTAAAAGCGAATACTGAACATGTTTCATCAGCTGAGGTGCTGTTTCAAGGATCATGTCATCACTCAGCTGTTTGGAGTCATTAAGTCCTAAATATTGAATCTTATCGTAAGATTCAGGTGTCAATAGACAAGCGCAGACACAGACTGGACCAAAGTAATCACCGGTTCCTACTTCATCTGATCCTACCTGAAGTACATTTTGAGATGAGCTTATCTGAAATGCTGAGGCATAGATTTCAGCATCTTTTCCCTGAAAGACTACTTTCTTAGATTCATAGGCTGTAATGACACAGTTTTCAACTCTTAGCTGGTATTTTGCATAGGCTGGTGCTTTTACAAGTTGTTCATGAAATGTATTCTTCAGCTGTTCAATCTGCTGTTCAGTTAATGTCAATGTAATAGTTGGCACAAGGATTCTCCTTTCAACTGCTATGATAACACAAGAATTGCAAAGAAGATAAAAAAAATGTATGATAAATAAATCAAGGAGATGAAAAAATGGATTTAACTTTGATGATTACATTCGCTAATGCAGGATTTGTACTTTTGATGATTGCATTGATGATGGCTGGATATAAAAATGGACTGGTTCTTTCTTTGCTGAACTGCCTGGGATGGATTGCTGCAATGGTGGCAGCCTATTTGTTTTCACCAGCTGCTGCACAGGCACTTACTATTTATCCTTTGTCACTGACACCTATGAATGATACGGCATTTGGTCCTGTATTTCAGCAGATGCTCAATCAGCTTTTATGGTTTGTTGTGATTGCGGCTGTTGTAAAACTGATTTGTCTGATTCTTAAGCCAATTGCTAAAATGTTTGTCAAGATTCCTGTTTTGGGATTCTTTAATCGTGTTGCTGGTGCTTTGTTTGGAATTGTCAATATGTGGATTTGGACTAGCATTATTTGTCTTGTTCTTTCGCTTCCAATGTTTGAATGGGGAAAAGATGTGATCGATGGATCATTATTGAAAAGTGCTTCACTTGTATCAGACTTGATTGCTGAAAAGATACAGCTTGAAACAGAAGATGTCGATCAAATCATGAAGCTGATGTCACAGATTCAAAACATGGATGAACAGTCGATTGAACAGATCAGAGATGCTTTTGAACAGATGGGTATTACACAGGCTCAGATTGATGAGCTGTTTGAAATGATGGAGTAATCTATGAAAGAAATGAATGCACTTGAATTTGAACAGATTAAGCAGCAGGTGGCTGAAAACTGCTCTTTTTCACTTGGTAAACAGGAAATCATGGAAATGGTGCCTCATTTTGGTTCACTTCATGCAACGGTAGAATCAAATCGAAGCAAAGATGCTTTGATGATGTGTGTAAAATTTGGCCCCATGCCTTTTTATGGTGTTAAAGACATCCGAAAAAGCTGCGCCAGCGCGCTAAAAGGTGCGACATTAAGTGCTCAGGAGTTAATCAGCTGTGCAGATCATTTTCGTGGTGTTTCTTCTGTAAAAGCATATATGTCTAAAGCAGGTTCTCAGATGAGTGCCATTGATGAGCTTGTCTCTTCACTTCATTTCAGCAATGAGGTTCAAAATAAAATTGAATCCTGCATTGGTCCTTATGGAGATGTGTTGGATTCTGCCAGTAGCCGTTTGAAAAGTATTCGCAAGCAGCGTGTACAAACAGATGCAGAATTGCATAAAGAAGCTCAGCGTTTTGTTTCTCAAAATGCTTCCAAGCTTCAGGATACTATTATTACAATGAGAAATGATCGCATTGTTGTGATGGCTAAAATATCTGAAAAGCACAGTTTTGGAGGAATTCAATATGGTGAAAGCGCATCTGGAGCTTCTGCTTATGTTGAACCAGGCTGTCTGATCGAACTTAACAATCGCAAGCAGTCTTTGGCTTATGAAGAACAGGAAGAAATTGAACGTATTCTTCATGAATGTTCACTTGTGGTAAAAAATCATGCTGAATCCATGCTGAACAATTTGGAAACTTTGGCAATGCTGGATGCCTGCTTTGCAAAGGCAGAATGGGGCAGAGCACGCAACGGAGTGATTGCTGAGCTGAGCGATCAAAGAATCATCAGGATTCGACAGGGACGACATCCGCTCATTGATCCGAAAAAAGTTGTTCCCAACAATTATACATTGGGTCCTGAACAGAAAATGCTTTTGATTACTGGACCTAATACCGGAGGTAAGACAGTTTCTTTAAAAATTATCGGTTTGTTTCTTTTGATGAGTGTCTGTGGTATTCCTGTACCTGCTGAAGAAGCTGTGCTACCATTTGTAGACGATCTTTATGTTGATATTGGAGATGATCAATCCATTGTTGCTTCACTTTCTACTTTTTCAGCTCATTTGTCAAAGCTGAATGAAATTACACGACATGCTACCAAGAAATCACTTGTGCTATTGGATGAACTTGGCTCAGGCACTGACCCAAAAGAAGGGGAAGCTTTAGCGGTTGCAGTGCTTGAACATTTGCGCCAGAAAGGCTGCATGACCATTGCAACCAGCCATTATGGCGGTATCAAAGTATATGGAAGAAATCATGATGAAGTGCTTTTGTCTTCTGTTCAGTTTGATTTAAAAACGATGTCGCCGACTTTCCAGTACATTGAAGGAATTTCAGGACAATCCAATGCCCTGCAGATTGCAAGAAGATATGGACTGAAGGAATCAATTTTGAAACAGGCGGAAGAAATCTTGTCATCTTCTCGTTCTACTGAGGATGAACTGCTTGAAAAGCTTGATGCAAAGCTTCAGGAAGTGACTGCAGAGAAAGCTGAACTTGATTTATTGACTTTAGAATTAGAAGCAATGAAAAAATCTCTTGAACATGAAAAAAGTCTTCTGGATGCTAAAAAACAGACCATTATGGATGAAGCAAAAGAAAAGGCTAAAGAAATGCTGGAAGATATTGAACTCCAGGCTGAACTCTTTTTGGAAGAACTCAAAGAATCCAAGGAAGAAGTCAAGCAGCATCAGATCAATCAATTTAAACAGAATGTACGCAGTTTAAAACCTGAAGAGGACCAGGAAGAATCCAATGAAAATCATGTTTTTGCAGTGAATGATACAGTCATGATGAAAGGATCTTCTCAGCTTGGCACAATCCTTTCTATCAGTGGAAACAATGTCACTATTTCTTTGGGAGGACTTCGTGTCCGTTCTAAACTGGATCAGCTTCGTTATGTCGCAAAAGCCCCTGAAAAGAAAAAGAAGACTCAGGTTTCCACTAAAATCCCGCTAAAGAAAACATCATCATTTTCTATGGAGTGCAATTTGATTGGACTAAGAGTTTATGAAGCGATGGAAATCATGGATAAATATCTTGATGATGCTCTTGTTCATCACATGAGCACTGTTCGCATTATTCATGGAGCAGGAACTGGAGCACTCCGCAATGCAGTTCATGAAAAGCTTAGAAAAAGAAAAGATGTTACGTTCCGTCTTGGAGGGCAGGGGGAAGGCGGTGTAGGAGCA